>DODJ01000057.1:632-5967 GCA_003545655.1 Candidatus Saccharimonadota bacterium | reverse complement strand
GGCGTGGAGGTTCAAGTCCTCTCGCGCGCACCAATAAAAAAGACGAGATTTCCTCGTCCTTTTTATTTGGTTTAAGCCAACTAATCATCTTTTGAAGAAACGAGCAAAAGAATACCCGAAATAAGGTTCACGAAGATAAGGGTACAAACACCAAAGGCAACGGTGTTTCGTTTTTCTCCTTTATAGATGCCCCAAGAAATAACCGTCATAGGGATCATCCATGCAAGCGGTATAATAAGCCACCCCGCAGAAATGGTCGACACAAGGTTTAATATAAAGGCAACCAAACGAAGTGTTTTGTCGCTGTCTTTCATAGCTACTTCAGCCATAAAGCCTCCTTATTAGTAATGGGTATATTGTATCACACGCCCCTATACCCCTGTTAATATTGCTTAAGCAATAAAAGTATGCTATAATAAGAAGTAAGGAAGCCCTGTGATGAAAAAAACCGGGCATATTTTATTAATGAAAGATCCAAACCAAATTCGCAACGTGGCTATTATTGCTCACGTGGACCACGGCAAAACAACCCTCGTAGACGGCCTTTTGAAGCAAAGTAATACGTTCCGTGCTAACCAGGCCGAAATGGAACAGTCGCTCATTATGGATAGTGGCGACCAAGAGCACGAACGCGGTATTACCATTACCGCTAAGCAAACCTCGGTATACCACGGCGACTACAAGATTAATATTATCGACACCCCGGGTCATGCCGACTTTTCTGGCGAAGTAGAGCGAACCCTTAATATGGCTGACGGTGTACTGCTTATTGTGGACGCCCAAGAAGGCCCTATGCCACAAACCAAGTTTGTGCTTTCAAAAGCACTTGAGCTTGGGCTAAAGCCGGTGGTAGTGATTAATAAAATCGACAAACCGTCACGCCGCATTGATGAAGTACTTGATGAAGTGTCGGAACTTTTCTTGGAACTTGCTATTGATGACAGTCAGCTTCACTATCCGGTGTACTACGCCATTGGCCGTGATGGTAAAGCCTGGAAAACTCTTCCAGACAACCCATCTGAGCATGCCGATCTTTCGCCTATTTTTGATGCCATTACTGGTGATATCCCTGCACCTACTGTGGATATTGAAAAGCCGTTCCAGATGCTCGTTACATCGCTTTCGTACGACTCATTCCTTGGTAAGTATGCCATTGGCCGTATTAGCCGGGGTACGCTTAAAAAAGGCCAGCAAATTACGCTCATTAAGCGTGACGGCGAACAATTGAATGCGAAGGTAGATAAGTTATTTGGCTACCGCGGTCTTACTCGTGAAGAAATTGATGAAGCTGGTGCGGGTGATATTGTTGCGGTAACCGGTGTTTCCGATGCGCACATTGGTGAAACCCTTGCTGATAAGGACCACCCCGAAGCCCTGCCGGTGATTGATATCGAAGCACCGACAATTAGCATGTACCTTGGCCCCAACACAAGCCCGTTAAAGGGTAAGGAAGCTAAGTATAACACCAGTCGCCAAATTTGTGACCGTCTAAAGCAAGAACTTGAAACGAATGTTTCGCTTCGTGTTGCCGAAGAGGGTATTGGGTTTATTATTTCCGGCCGTGGCGAGCTGCACCTCTCGGTGCTTATTGAAACGCTTCGTCGCGAAGACTTTGAGTTTGAAGTAGGCCGCCCGCAGGTGGTGACAATTGAGGAAGATGGTATCGTAAAAGAGCCAGTAGAAGAGCTCCTTATTGAGGTAGCGGCAGAGTTTCTTGGTGCGGTAAGCCAAGAGCTTGGTACGCGCCGCGCGACCACCGTAAAACAAGAGCAAACCAGCAGTGGTACTACCCGTGTCACCTATATTTTGCCAACCCGTGCGATGATTGGCCTTCGCAACCTTCTCCTTACCGCGACAAAAGGTACGGTCATTATGAACAGTTTGCCGCACGGCTACCAGCCACTTGGGCCTAAGTTGCAACAAACTCGTAACGGCGCGTTGGTTGCTTTTGAGGCTGGCCAAACTACTGCGTACGCGCTTGATACGGCTGCTGCTCGTGGCGAGTTATTTGTTGGCCCAGGCACCACCGTATATCAAGGGATGATCGTTGGGTTGTATAACCGTTCTGGCGACCTTGATATTAATGTTTGTAAAGGTAAGCAACTTACAAATATGCGTAGTTCATCAAGTGATGGTACTATCCAACTTACGCCGTTCACCGACCTTAGCCTTGAACAGTGCATTGACTTTATTGAAGATGATGAACTCCTTGAAGTAACGCCACAAAACCTTCGTCTTCGAAAGCGCTATCTCGAGCCCAACCAGCGTAAGCGCGCCAACAAATAGGTTGCCCCGCGACTAGGCGGCGTTTATACTTAGGGTAATGCCGAAGAAAATAAACACCGATACGTTAAAGTCTGCCATGGTAAAAACCACTGGTAGGTTACTTCGTGCGGGCGATAAGGATATCGATGATCGTCTAGGCGAGCTTCTTGCTGATGTCCAACGCATGAACGTGTACGGTGACGGTAAGACATTTGTTGACCTTGTACCAAATCGTCGTCTCCGCTCTATTAAAGAAGAGTACAGACTACTAAGGAAAGACCCTAACTTTGATTTACGGGAGTTTGTCGCCCGTCATTTTTACGATGCTACCGAAGGGGTGTATCAGCGGGGCTACGAAAGTAACCCTGATCACACCCCGCTCGAGCACATTGACGAGCTTTGGAAATTCTTAGAGCGTCGTAACCGGGTAACTCGTGGGTCGCTTCTTCCGCTTCCTAATAAGTATATTGTTCCAGGGGGTCGCTTTACCGAGCAATTCTATTGGGACACCTACTTTATTATGCTGGGGCTTGCAAGCAATGAAGACTGGGGCACGATTGATGGGATATTGGGTAATTTTACGTACCAGATACGAAAGTATGGGTTTGTTCCTACTGCAAATCGTAATTATTTATTGAGTCGCTCGCAGCCGCCCTTTTTTTCACACATGGTACGCCTTATGGAAAAACACGAAGGTAAAAAAGCACTGCGTGAATATTTACCCCACCTAGTTACTGAGTATCACTTTTGGATGAAAGGTCGCAGTAAACTTGCTGATACCGAACATCGGGCATACCGGCGGCTTGTGGAGATGCCGGATGGGAGCTTGCTGAACCGCTACTATGATAACAAGGCAACGCCACGCCCCGAGTCACTGCGTGAGGATATGGAAACAGCTGAAAAATCAGGCCGGCAAGATAGTAGTCGATTGTACTTGCATATTCGTGCTGCGGCCGAGTCGGGATGGGATTTCAGCTCTCGGTGGTTCCTCGACCCAGTGGATATCAATACGATCCATACGGCCGATATTATCCCGGTTGACCTGAATTCACTACTGTATCACTTAGAGGAAACGATTGCCGATGCGTATAAGGCGTCGTTTAACCTTTATCAATCACGAAAATACCGTAAACGGGCTAAGGCACGGGCAGCGAGTATTAAGAAATTCTTATGGAGCAAAACCGAAGGCTATTATAAGGACTATAACTTTCATCATGGCTTACAAACCCCTATTCATAGCCTTGCGGGGGTGTTTCCTTTATTTGTAGGTATAGCCACGCAGAAACAAGCAGATAAGGTAGCGGAAGTACTTCGTAAGGATTTCTTGCAACCTGGCGGCCTTGTAACAACGAACATAGAAAATGGCCAGCAGTGGGATGCCCCAAATGGCTGGGCGCCGTTGCAGTGGGTGGCCATTGAAGGCCTTCGGCGGTATGGTCACGATGATTTAGCCGATGAAATTGCACGCCGATGGCGAGAGCTTAACGAGCGGGTGTATGCTACTTCGCGTAAGTTCGTGGAAAAGTACAATGTTGAAAGCGCCGATGGGTTAGGTGGCGGTGGTGAATATGTACTGCAAGATGGGTTTGGGTGGACGAATGGGGTGTATGAGGCGTTGAAGAAGGGGTTTAGGGTATGATAATTAAGAGTAAGATAACGCTGCAAAAGAATGCTATAAAAAGTAGCTCAAATATAAGAAAATAATCACGTACCTTTCTTTGGATAGCGTATAGCACAAGTAATATTCCGGTACTAATCGTGCCAATAGTGACATATACCCATACTAAAAAAGGGAGTTTCGTTACATCTAAGCACAGAGTCAGTAGCACTAATAGCATACCCACAGCGACGACCACCCCTCCAGTCGTATGCAATTTATGAGATTTTGAGTTTGACATACTTGCTGGGTACCAAGATAAGAGTAGTTGGCCTAGATAAGCAACAACCAAGACCGGGTAGAGCAGGGGTGGCAGGGAATATTTAGGGATGAGCCAGACCCATATAAATGTATAAAAAACAGCTCCAGCTATCGTAAGAAAGATTGCCATACTCAGGAATTGAGGGCTATTTGAGCTAATATGGAGGCTTACCGAGGTATTCTTACCGATAGGCCTTTTGCTAACAATGGCTATACAGGCGATGCATAGTGTAATGAGGATAATAGCACTGGCCCATCTAAGAAGCTCAAGAAGTAGACTCATTTAGAAAATCTGCTCACCCTTTAACTCATCCGGCAAAAAGCCTTTACCGTGTTTGAAATCGGCTTCCCACTTGTAGTCTTTTGCGTAGCCAAGGTCTTTCATAAGCTTTGTGGGCGCATTGCGAAGATGGAGCGGCACGGGTGCTTCGGTGTATTGTTTGGCGAGTTGCTGGGCGCGGTGCATGGCGTCGGTGGTTTGGCGCGATTTTTCAGACTTTGCTAGGGCGGTGGCGACATGAAAAAGAATGTACGAAGATTCTGGCATGCCAACACGCTCGACTGCTTGAAAGGCGTTTAAGGCCAAACCAAGCGCGCCATTACCAGCCAAGCCAATGTCTTCACTGGCGAAAATAACCATGCGACGGGCGACGAATTTAGGGTCTTCGCCGGCATCAAGCATACGGGCTAGGTAGTACAGCGTGGCGTCAACGTTACTGCCGCGCATACTTTTAATGAAGGCGCTAATAACGTTATAGTGCATTTCGCCTTTTTTGTCGTAGCCAGGCAGGCGCTTTTGGGCGGCGGTTTTTACGGTTTCTATGGTCACTTTTTTAGCTAGGCCAAGGGCCAGTTCTAGGTTACCCAGGGCAACCCGCGCATCGCCGCCCGATAGTTCGGCAATGTAGCCGAGCGCATCGTCACTTACGCGTTTGGTGGCTTTTTCGCTTTCAACAGCACGCTGTAGAATAGCTAGCATGTCGGGTTTTGCAAGGGGCTCCAGCACAAGCACCCGGGTACGGCTAAGTAACGGGGTAATTACTTCGAAACTAGGGTTTTCGGTGGTGGCACCGATAAGGGTAATAAGGCCCGACTCTACGTGCGGTAAAAAAGCATCTTGCTGGGCTTTGTTGAAGCGGTGGATCTCGTCCA
>DODJ01000057.1:0-270 GCA_003545655.1 Candidatus Saccharimonadota bacterium | reverse complement strand
TTTTGACGGGCGTGCTCGATAACCTTTTCGACATCTTTTTTACCACTGGTAACTGCGGAAAGTTCAATAAATTCGGCATTCACTTCTTTCGCAATCACGCGTGCTAACGTGGTTTTGCCGCTTCCTGGCGGGCCCCATAAAATAAGGCTCACCGGCTCTTTTTTCTTGGCAATTTGGCGCAAAATTTCTTTGTCGCCTAGTAAGTGTGATTGCCCAATAACTTCATCAAGGGTGGTAGGGCGCATACGTTCAGCTAGGGGGACTCGTTCC
>DODJ01000025.1 GCA_003545655.1 Candidatus Saccharimonadota bacterium | reverse complement strand
CGATCTTGGCTACGGAGGGATGGGTTTGTTCCAAGCGTGGTTTACGGGGGGCACGACGAACCAATTTCTACCCAATCACTTGACGGGGAAACGGCAAAGGTAGTGCACGCTGCGGGTAAGCACACGCCCGTTCATCTCACTATTGACGGCAAAAAGAAACTTGCCATTATCAAGACAATCGAAATTGATCCAGTGAAGCATCGGGTGTTACACATCGCTTTTCACGCAATCAAGCAGAATGACGTTATTACGACAGAAGTGCCGATCATTCTTACCGGAAAAGGTGAGAGCGCCGCTGAAAAAGCTGGGCTTATTATTTTACAAGCGATTGAGTCTATTGAGGTAAAGGCAAAACCTGCTGATTTGCCCGAGGCAATTGAGGTCTCAGTACTTGAGCTTGCCACAGATGAAGACAAGCTAGTCCTTGGCGATGTTACGCTTCCTGAAGGTGTAGAGTTTGCCGACGCCGAGCATGATGCCGAACTGGTTATTGCAAACGTATATGAGCCAGCTGCCCTTGAGGCTGCTAATGAAGCCGCCGCGGGCGATGCTGAAGACGAGTCTGAGGTTACTGCTGAAGCTGGACCTGAAGATGCCGAAGTATCTGCTGAAGCCGAAAAATCAGAATAGTCTATTCTTCAATAAAGCCACCCGATTGATGTGCCCATAGCTTCGCGTACACACCGCCGCGAGCTATGAGGCCATCGTGGCTGCCATCTTCTTTGATTTCACCGTCCTCAAGAACGATAATACGGTCAAGCTTTGCTATGGTTGAAAGCCGGTGTGCGATGACGATACTAGTACGATTTTTCATGAGTTCTTGCAAAGCGTCTTGAATGAGTTTTTCGCTTTCACTATCCAGCGCGCTGGTGGCTTCGTCGAGCACTAAAATGGGGGCGTCTTTTAGAATAGCGCGCGCAATAGCAATACGCTGCCGTTGTCCGCCTGAAAGTTTTACGCCCCGCTCACCCACGAGGGTATCAAACCCTTCGGGCAGTTGTTTGATAAACTCGAGCGCGTTGGCTTTTTTCGCTGCGGCTTCGATGTCCTTTTCGGTGGCATCGGGCCGTCCGTAGCCAATATTGTCACGGAGTGAACGGTGAAACAGTAATGGCTCTTGCGGTACGTAGGCAATTGCCTTGCGAAGGCTTGCTTGGGTAGCATCTTGAATAGAAGTGCCGTCAATAGTAATTGCACCTGATTCAATATCAGCAAAACGTAGCAATAGTTTTGTGAGCGTTGTTTTTCCTGAACCAGAGTGGCCGACCAACCCAACCCGCTGCCCAGCTGGAATAGTTAGGGAAAAATTTTTAAAAAGTGCCTCGTTATTACGCGACCCGGTATGGCGGAAGCTCATAGCGTCAAAGGTGATAGCGCCTTTTTTGGCGGTCAGTACTTTGGCGTGGGGTAAGTCTTTAACTATCTGCTTTGTAGTCAAGATAATACTCATATCGCGTGCATCGCCAAAGATACGGTTAAGCTGGCGGAGCATACCGTTGAAGCCCCAAAGGTTGCCAAGAATTTGTGCGCTATAGGTTACAGCAAGTAGAAGCGTACCCACAGCCACGCCAAACCACGCGTTACCGTATATAAGGGCAATGAATGACACTGAAGTGATAAGGGTAATAATAAGCCCAAACCATATATCACGTTTCACAACCGAGTTGCGAATTTTAAAGGCAGCTTGCCGTGCATCACCGGCGTAGCCTTCAAAACGATTTTTCTCGTAGCGCTCACGGCTAAAGCTTTTTACCGCCATAATATTTGTGATACTGTCGGCAATTTGGCCACTGATTTTATTTTGCGCTTCGGCCTCTTTAACGTTTAGCTCACGGATAGAACGGAAGCTTACCCAAGCAATGAGCATAAAGATAGCCGATAGTATTGCAAGCGTTAGGGCTACCCATGGCAGTATCGGTCCCAATATGGCAAAGGTAAATACGAATGCGTAAATCATAGGGGCGATGTTAAATAGCCATAAATCTGAAAGGCGGGCGAATGCACCGGTAAATTTGTTTGTTTGTGATACCAGTGAGCCCCCGAAACGATCGTTATGGAACTCCATTGACTGTTCTGCTAAGGCATCAAACGACTGGCGGTAAAGCTCATAAGAAGCACGATCGGTCATAGTCCAGTGGAGGTAGGTGACAATACGCCACAGTACAAGTTCACCAAGAGCTGCCGCACCAATGAAGGCAATGATATACGGCCAGAAAGTTGGCCATAGTTGTTCTACTGGTATGGTTTCCGTGGTGAGCCTATTAACAACTTGGGAAATAATCCAGAAGCCAGCATAACTATTTAAGAAAATGGTAATAGGCTGCAGAATAAGTACTGGTATAAGGTATTTTTTACTCTTCCTTGCTGCCTGCCAGAAAAAGCGTAAGGTTTGCTTGACTTTAAAGTCATTATGAACGGGAACGGTGCGCATAGCCCTCCTTTAAATAAAAAAAAGTTAATGATTAGTTGTTAGTGTCGGTATCGTCATAGGTTCGGCCGTCCGAACGTGAAACGAGTAGAGGATCTAAACGATCATAGTGCACCTAGTATAGTAAAATATGCTTAAAAATGCTATACTTTTTACGATGCAAAAAATTCTTCTGTACTATAAATTTGCCCCTATCGCCGACCCAGAGGCGGTAAAATTATGGCAAAAATCACTTTGCGAACGCCTTAATCTTAAGGGGCGTATTTTAGTAAGCAACCACGGCCTTAATGGCACTGTTGGCGGTGATATCGACGACCTTAAGGCGTATGCAAAAGCCACTAAAGAATACCCCGCATTTAAAGACACGGTATTTAAATGGAGCGATGGCTCGCGCGATGATTTTCCACGCCTTAGCGTAAAAAATCGCCGTGAACTCGTTGGGTTTAAAAATAGTGACGACGAATTTGAAGTAGACGTGAACGGTGTTATTGGTGGCGGCGTTCACCTAAAGCCTAAGCAAGTTCACGAACTTATTGAAAAATATGGTGATGACGTTGTGTTCTTTGATGGGCGTAACGAGCACGAAGCAAAAATTGGAAAGTTCAAGAATGCGGTAGTGCCAAATACAAATACCTCACGAGATTTTATTGCCGAGCTTGAAAGCGATAAATACGATGATCTTAAAGATAAGAAGGTAGTTACCTATTGTACCGGCGGTATTCGTTGTGAGGTTATCTCGGCTATGATGAAAAAGCGTGGTTTTACTGATGTGTATCAAATCGACGGCGGCATTGTGAAGTACGGCGAGATCTATGGCGATGATGGCCTTTGGGAAGGTTCGCTGCGCGTGTTCGATAAGCGTATGACAGTCGATTTTTCTGACCACACGAAAACCATTGGTGAGTGTACCCATTGTGGCGGTGCAACAAGTAACTTTGAAAACTGTGCTTGGGCAAACTGTAACGACCTTGTCCTTATTTGCGAAAACTGCAAACAAAATCCTGATCTTCTATTCCACACCCAGACCTGCAAGGAGCGCGCTGGCGGCCTTGTTGTAGCTACAGCCTAGCTAATTTGACATTCTGGGAGTATACTGAGAGTGCTATTTAAAGGGAGTTGTATATGGCAAAGAATGAACTCAGTCCTATGGCAAAAAGCCTATGGGCGCTTGCTATTACACAAGGGGTATTGGCAATTCTATTTGGTACGCTAGCGCTGTTTTGGCCCGGCTTAACGGTTGCGCTACTCGTGGTGATGTTTGGAGTGTTTATATTAGTGTGGGGTATTGTAGGGCTTATTGTAAGCCTTTCATCAATTGGCTCGAATAAGTTTTGGTGGCTAGAGCTTATTTTTAGTGTGCTCGCCATTGGCCTTTCGGTGTACATGCTGCGCAACCCAGAAGTTACCGCAGGAATCTTCGTATTCTTTATTGGTATAACCTTCTTGGTTCGTGGTGTGGTTGATATTCTGGAAGGGCTCTTTGACAAAGACGAAGCAACGGATAAGCGTTGGCTACACGGTATTGTTGGCGCCTTGGGGGTAATTGCAGGTATCATTACGCTGTCTCACCCTGTTACTGCAGGTGTTGCAATTGTGTGGGTTATTGGTCTTTATGCTGTACTATACGGCGCGTTGGTTATTGCTTTCGCTTTCCGCGAGCAAAACGCACTTAAAAAATAGTTTTAAGGCAAGAAACAGAGTATCGTCGCCGTAAAACGCGGCGATATTTTGTATACTGGTAAAAGAAGATATGAATAAGGCACTTGAGGAAAAGCTAAAAACACTCCCACGGTCGGCCGGGGTGTATTTTCATAAGTCGAAAACGGGTGAAATTATTTATGTCGGCAAAGCAGCGGTATTAAAAAATCGGGTGCGCCAGTATTTCCAAAGTACGCGCGACATGGACGTAAAAACACGTGCTTTAGTGGAAGAAATTTATGATACCGATTGGGTAGAAACCGAAAGTGAACTCGACGCTCTGTTTCTAGAGTCGGAAATGGTTAAGCGCTACATGCCGCGCTTTAATATTTTACTACGCGACGATAAGTCGCAGATGTTTGTGCGTATTGATATGAAAAGTGAATGGCCGACTGTTGGGTTTACGCGAAATCCAACCGATGATGGGGCGCAGTATTTCGGCCCGTATTACAATGGGTTTGCTATAAAAAAAGCGCTGAGGTATTTGCGTCGGGTGTTCCCCTATTATACAAAGGCGCCACAGGAAGGGCGACGCCCTGATTTAGACGCACATATTGGGTTAAGCCCGCGACCTGGGGTATCATCGGCGGAATATAAGGCGACATTACGGCAGCTTATTCGCTATATAGAAGGCGGACGCAAAGCAATTATTCGTGATATTGAAAAGCACATGAACCAAGCGGCAAAGTTGCACGACTTTGAAAACGCTGCCCACTTTCGCAATCAGCTTAGTGATTTACGTGCCCTACAGCAAAAAATTATGTTTGGTGATAGGGAGTTTTTGGATATTAGTAAAGACAAGGCACTAGGTGATTTAGTTGAACTTTTTGGGTTACCAAAAATACCCGCGCGTATTGAAGGTTACGATATTAGTCATATGGGCGGCAGGAATGTCGTGGCAAGCATGGTGGTGTTTACGAACGGCGTGAGTGACCGTGTGAATTATAGAAAGTTTAAAACTTCTGAGCGCAACGATGATTATGCAAATATGCGCGAAGTATTAGTGCGGCGTTTTAGCGAGAAGAACATAAAAAGCTGGGGTATGCCAGATTTACTGCTAATTGACGGGGGGAAGGGCCAGTTGGAGGCGGCTATACAGGCCTTGAAAGAGCGCAGCATCACAGTACCAGTAATAAGTATCGCGAAGCGTGATGAAGAAGTTATTGTTCATCCTGAGCATTCGGATGTAGGTATGACATTTATTGAGCAGCTTCGGGTGGGCAGGGGTGACCCTAGCGTAGCAGTAACGCGTTCGGGTCAATTCTATACGGTGAATTTACATGCTGGGCAAGCTAACGCTTCGGGTCATTCAAAAAACTTGCGAGCAAGCACTGATGGACCAGCAAAATATGTACATGTAACAAAATTATTCCAGCGTATCAGGGATGAGTCACATAGGTTTGCCGTGAGTTATCATACGGTTCTAAAACGCGGAAAGCAGACCTCTAGTGTACTAGAAGATATCCCGGGTATTGGTCCAGCAACGCGGCGTAAGCTTATACGGAAGTTTGGAAGTGTGCGTGGCCTGAGGGATGCGAGCATAGAGGATATTAGCGAAATTATTGGGCTTGCAAAAGCAAGAGTAGTAGTCCGGGCGCTAACTGAGCCGTAAGGCGCTTATGGTATAGTATAGAAAGAATGAAATATTTACCTGCTAGGAGAAACCAAGGTTTTACAATTGTTGAGCTTACGGTAGTAATTGTTGTTATTGGGATACTTGCCGCAATAACAATAGTGGGTTATGGGCAGTGGCGTGTGCGTGTATACAACGATCAGGCGAAAAGCGATGCGATTAACCTTGTTTCAGCAATGGAGTCGGCGCGTAACTTTAGCGAGTCGGGATACCCTGATACAATTCCAAGCTCCTTTAACTCTAGTGACGGCGTAACCGTGAACCTTGTTCGCTCAAATGCATATGCATTTTGTATAGAAGCAAGATCAACAAACGATAGTAGTGTTACCTATTATTATGATTCGTATGCGAAAGGCGATCCACAGTCAGGGACATGCCCAGCCGAGCGCTTTAACTACATACACAACCCAACGCCAACGAACGACAAGTACTACAAACCAAGTAGCGCTTCGGTTGGAAATGTAACCTTTATAAATGTCGGTAGTACCCAAAGGGTTAGGTCGACACGCCTCACTACCGCTGCCTATGCGTTATATATTGAACGGGAATCGGGAGGTGTTCGTACCGCTGTAGGGGGAGAGACCTATACAATTTACTACAGAATTAAATCATCGGTAGATACGACGCTGAGCTCTCAGATTGGGTATGGAACAGGTACGTCGGTTATATCGGGCCTTAGCCAGTCATTAACGATGACAGGAGGTTCTATACAGACAGTTCGCCAGACAGTCACGATTCCTAGCTCTTACGCAGGGCAGCCTATTTTCCTAAAAATACTTTGGGGAAGCGGTGTGGGTGGCGTGGGTGACGCTTTTGAGTTATATAATCTTGTATGGACGGACGGAACGTATACCGGAGGGTATATAGATGGCGAAACAACAAGATGGTTATGGCATGGCTCTGAAAATAATGCAATTTCAAGTGGCTCAGGCTAAATATAGTGCATAATGGACACTATATGGAAGCAGCATCAGCAATGTTTTGCGAACATCGCAAAAAACTTCGTAACGCACTAAATTCAAAAAATCCCATTATCATTACAGGATATACGTCTATGCAATTGGCGGGTGATATGGCTGTACCGTTCATTCAACAGGCGGACTTTTTTTGGCTCACGGGTATTAGTGAACCTGGGTGGCAACTGCTGCTACTTGAAGAAGAGTATCTTGTTCGACCCTATATCTCGCCTAGTGAGCTATTATTTGACGGCGGTATGTTAGACCATGAGGCCGCCAAGGTAAGTGGGGTACATACCATTATTACGGCAGATGTTGCAAAAAACTTATTAAAAGATCAGCAGAAGGCAGGTATTACAAAAGTGTACGCAGGGGGCTATGACGCACCGTACCTTAAGGACAGTTTTACGATTAACCCTGCGGCGGTCATAGCGCAGCGCACGCTTAAACGGAAGTTCCAAAACGTTGAAGATATCCGTCCGCTGCTTGTACGACTAAGGGCGACCAAAGACGAGAACGAGCACGCCTATATACGTAAAGCGATAGCAATAACCACAAAGGGTTTTAACAGTGTGCGAGATACTCTTGCGGATCTAGTTCAGTATGAGTATGAAGTAGAGGCTTCCCTGGGTTATACATTTAGGATGAATGGTGCCGAAGGGTATGCCTACGAACCCATTGTTGCAGCAGGAGCTAACGCATTAACACTTCATTACACACGCAACAATAATCCGCTTCCGAAAAATGGACTTCTTTTAATTGATGCTGCTGCACGAGTAGGGGGGTACTGTGCTGACATCACCCGCACGTACGCTATAGGTACCCCAACCGCCCGCGAGGTTGCGGTACACGCTGCAGTAGAAAAGGCTCACTTCGCTATCATTAACCTTATTAAACCAGGGCTAGCTTTAAGCGAATACCAAGATAAATCTGATGAAATAATGAAGGAGGCATTGCGGAGCCTTGGTTTACTTAAAAAGCCCGAAGACTATCGCAAGTATTTTCCGCACGCAATTAGTCATGGGTTAGGGATTGATGTCCATGAGTCGTTTGGCGGGTATACGGAGTTTATGCCCGGTATGGTGCTAACGGTTGAGCCAGGAATTTATATCCCCGAGGAGGGTATAGGGGTGCGTATTGAAGACGACATTCTTGTTACTGAAACAGGGAATGAAAACCTGAGCGGAGATTTGCCTACAGGACTGTGATAGGTATGCTATACTAAGGGCACTTATGCGACGACAATTTATGGTATTCGTTACCCGTTGGGGGTTGAACGCGGTAGGGTTATGGCTTGCGTTTCGCTTGCTAGGCACCGGCTACAAAAACGACGATATTACCGCCGGATTTTGGGGGTTTGTGTTTGCCGGGCTTATTTTCTCGGTGTTTAATAGCCTGTTTAAGCCGTTGCTTATGATTGTATCGATGCCGGCAATTTTACTTACCCTGGGCCTATTTACGATAATCGTGAACGGTGTATTGGTATATGTAGCCATTGCCGCTGCACCCGGTCTACAGATGTCGTTTGGTAATTCTATAATTACCGGAATCATCCTGAGTCTGATAAACTATATAGTGAGTGCTGTGTTTGAACTGCGCGGCCGCAAAATGAGGAGTGCATAAAAATGTCAATTGATTTTATTTTACAAATTGCGATGATTGTATCTGGTGTCTTAATGGTAGTCGCTATTTTGTTACAGCAGCGCGGTGCGACACTTGGTGCGGGGTTTGGAAGCTCTGGTGAACTTTATACGACTCGTCGAGGGGTTGATAAAAACCTATTCGAGGCAACCATCGTACTGGCGGTGATTTTTGTCGTTTCAATTTTGGCCGGTCTCCTTATTCCTAGTTAGGGGTACGCATACTCGTGGCAGATAACGAACCAGGTAAATGGCGCCGCATTCCTAAAATGAGCTTTAGCTCTAAGGAACTTGCTAAGCGCATGAAGAAAGTTGAGGGGGGCGCTGTAAAACACGCCCATCACTTCGTATTTAAGCGGTGGGATAATTTCCGTCAGGCACGACAACGGGTTGCGCTATGGGTCTTGAGCATAGGGCTGATTATTGGCGCTACAGGCTTGCAATTTTGGTGGTATCAGCAAGAATATCGCACAACTGCGTATGCTCAGGGTGGTACGTAT
>DODJ01000056.1 GCA_003545655.1 Candidatus Saccharimonadota bacterium | reverse complement strand
TATCGAGCGCCACCGTCACCGCTATGAAGTTAACCAGGCCTTTACAAAAGACATTGAAAAAGGCGGGCTGGCAATCACTGGCGCTTCACCCGATAAAAAGCTGGTTGAATTTGTTGAAGCAAAAGATCACCCATACTTTGTGGCTACACAGGCGCACCCTGAATTCCGGAGTCGTCCTAGCAGACCGCACCCACTTTTTGTGGGACTTATAAAGGCCGCGAAAACTACGTCCGCTTATTAATACAGTAGTTCCCGCCTAGTTCGAGGGTAGCGCATAGATCATAGGCCCGTCCTGGCTGAGCGTAGCCCATGTCGTTGGCATTATTCACCTCGTAACAATAGCGGTAGGTACTATCGTTTACGGGGTCTACTGGAAGGCTTGGTATAATACTTTGTGTTATAAGATCGCGTAGGTCACTGTCAGACGCCCAGTCCGTTCCTCCATCGTTGCTGCAGTCGCTGGCGCGGTTTTCTGGTTGCGTGTACGCACCTTCATCAAGGAAGTTAATTTCTAACGCTTTTTGTAAGCTTGCTAAGTCACTTTTACGGATACTGTCACGGGCATTTGCTTGAACGCCTGTGTAGGCCACTATCGTGATAGACGCTAGAATGGCGATTACAACAATTACAATAAGAAGCTCGACAATAGTAAACCCATGACGGGTTGTGGTGGGAACGAAAGAGTGGTGTGATGCCCTTTGGACTCTTGTTCGTATCATTGCGTTTGATTATACCATACGATAGTTGGTGTCATAGAAGCTGAAGAACTTGAATAGAGAGTAGATGCCGAGTATAATGAACGGTATGACGAAGATTATTCATCAGTCGTGTGCGCTCCTAGGCCTCATGTTTGATGCGTCCTCGACGTCGTAGTTTTGCAATCCGCACAAAATAGACGCCGAGGGAATCACCTCGGCGTTTTCTTTTACGCGGACATCCAAGCCGGCCAAACGGTCGCATCTTTACAATCAGGAGGAGAAATGACGAGTACTGCGCTAGATGCTGTGGGCCTACTTAAAGATAGGTTGGCAATGATCGCGCCGGCATCAATCAAGTATGTCTACTATGAGCCGGCGGACGTTCCTGGGCACGAGAGTGATATTGCTAAAGCTGTGGGATGCAGTTCGAATCAGACGCAAAACCTCTTGTGGGCGGTTGAGCACCTTGAGGACGACGGTCACTACGATGTCTCTGACCCCAAAGTGGAAAGAGACCTGCAGTACGGGCCGCAGGGCGAGGTGATTCCCGCTCAGTTCTCCAGGGTTATTCGACAAGGATGACACTCTGGAAAGGCGAGCGGGGGTCCGGGCCACAAGCTTGTTGACCCCCGCTCGTACACTCCTCCTGATTATTTTTCATCGAAATGCTATACTAACGTAATATAACTGTGGGCAATGCAAAGGAGTATTGATGGCTGAAAAAGCGAACTCAACTAAGCGTGGGCCAAAATCAAAACACACCGCGAAAGGCCTTGCCCAGGGCGGTGCTACGAAGGTAAAGGGCCACGTTACTGGCTTTACTGATTTTATTCGTACACAAGGGGTTATTGGCCTTGCGGTCGGTCTTGCAATCGGGACCGCTGCTGGTGATACGGTACGGCGTATTGTTGAAGGGTTTATTAACCCAGTTGTACAGTTTATTGTGGGCTCTAGCGATAGGCTGGCAGCTTCGGTGTGGCATGTCGAGCTGTTTGGGCGTAGCGCTGATTTTGCCTGGGGTGCTGCGCTATCTTCGTTCATTACGTTAGTCGCTACGGCACTGGTGATCTACTGGCTTGTGCATGTGTTCAAACTCGATAAGTTAGACAAAAAGAAAGACTAGCTATGGATAAGAAACGTGCCAACGCAAAGCAAACGCGTCTTCTTTGGGTGGACCTTGAAATGACTGGTCTTGACCCGGTGGAAGACCGTATTTTAGAGGTAGCCGCCATTGTTACTGACTGGAACTTTACAGAACTTGCCTCCTACGAGGCAGCAGTTGCGGTAGGCCCGAGGCTTGTAGAGCGACGCATGCTCAAAGGTCCTGCGGCCGAGTTTTGGGAAAGCGTACCAGAAACACGTGACGCGCTGATTGCGCAGAACAAACAGGAAGGTCGCTCGGGGCGTTCGGTTGAAAATGAGCTTCTTGCATTTGTATCTGATCACTTTGATAGCGAAGCCCCTGTTGTACTGGCGGGAAACTCCATCCACATGGATCGCCGATTTATTGAGCGTGAATGGCCTCGGCTTAACGCAAAACTTCATTACCGCATGCTTGATGTTTCGGCATGGAAATTGGTATTCGAGGCAAGGTTTAGGCGCAAATTTGCAAAACGTGAGGCGCATCGTGCACTTGACGATATTCGGGGAAGTATTGAAGAACTACAGTATTATTTGAAACGAGTAAAGAAATGACCCATAAAGAACTCGAAGAGTTTTTACTGTCATTTCCAAATACCTGGCTTGATTTTCCCTTTGGAGAGGGGACGAGTGTCTATAAGGTGGGGGGCAAAGACACGGGCGAGGGGAAGCTGTTCGCTATTATCGCCGACGGTAGTAAGCCGCTGCGGGTAAGTTTAAAGTGTGATCCCCAACTAGCACAAACCCTTCGTGAGAAATACGAGTCAGTGTTACCGGGGTATCATCTTAATAAAAAGCACTGGAATACCATTATTTGCTCAGGACAACTAGCCGACGATGAGATACGTGATCTTGCGCGGTTAAGTTACGACCTCGTGGCACGTTAGATTATTCACTTGATGCGCTGAAGTCTGCGAGGCGTTCTTGTATGGGCGCAAGGTTTTCATAGGCATTCGCCAGAAACTCCTTGTCGGCCGTGCTATTAGTAGAACTATTAAGTTTTTGGTAAAGCGCTAATATAGTACCCAACTGGTACGTCATTTCACGTGCGTAGGTGCTGTCGTACTTTGCGTTTAAGCGACCAGACTCGAGCCGATCGAGCATCGCGGCGTTCGCTTCGGTGGTAACGAGTGTAGTTGATGCTTTTGTGGGGTCAATATTTTTTGCTTCCAGTCGCGCGGTAAGGTCGCGCGTTGTGTCGGTGATATACAGCTTAATTTCACTATTCATTGAACGAAGCTGGCTGTTTTTTATTATTTTGTCAGAATCTTCGGCGATAGTTTCGGTAGTAGCAAGGCGCAAAGAAAGTCGCTCCCAATCTGTTTTTGGGCTATTCCCCACGAGCATTGCAATAACGGAAATAAGAATAATCAGCACGAGCAAACCAGCAGCGCCAATAATAACAGTCTTCAAGTTGAGCCCAAAGCCCTGCTTTTTGGGGGCTTGTGGGGCAATTTGGTTGAGATAGTCGAGGGGGGTCTGCCCATTAGGTGGATTCATGCACTCATTAAAGCATAATCAATAACAGAGGTAAATAGGTGGTATACTGATGGTATGCAAGACGCTAAAGAGGAAGTACGGTCACGCCTGAACATTGAAGATGTTGTGGGCGAGTATGTCCAATTAAAACGCGCCGGGCGTAACTTTAAGGGTTTGAGCCCATTTAGTGGTGAAAAAACACCTAGTTTTTATGTGAGCCCCGAGAAAAATATTTGGCACGACTTCTCTTCAAACAAAGGGGGCGACGTCTTCAGCTTTATTATGGAAGTTGAAGGGATGGATTTTCGCCAAGCTCTTGAACACCTTGCGAACCGTGCCGGAGTGGATATGTCAGCCTACTCATCAAAAGGTGCGCAGGAAGTTGCTAAACAAAAACGCCGCCTTTTAGAAGCACATCGTCTTGCAACCACCTATTTTCAGCAGAGTCTTTTAAAAAATACCGCAGCGATTGAGTATATTTTTAAAAAGCGTGGGCTATCGAAGGATATCGTGCAAACGTTCCAGATTGGGTATGCTCCTAATAGCGGCGATGCTCTGGTGCAATTCTTAACAAAGAAAGGCTTCTCAAAGAAAGAGCTAGCGGGTGCTGGACTTACGAATCGGTTCGGAGGTGATCTATTTCGCGGGAGAATGACGGTACCTCTTATGGACTCGTCAGGTCAGGTAATTGGCTTTACAGGGCGCATACTTACCGACGAGCCGAATGCGCCAAAGTACTTAAATACACCTCAGACGCTTCTCTATGATAAGAGTCGCCACGTCTTTGGCCTTAGCCAGGCTAAAGAAGCTATCCGCAAAAGCGACTATGCAGTTATTGTAGAGGGTAACTTGGATGTTGTGAGTAGTCATCAGGCGGGTATTACCCAGGTGGTAGCAACGGCCGGTACTGCGCTCACTGAAGCACACTTAAAGGCGCTTGTTCGGCTTACCCCAAATGTCCGCCTCGCCTTTGATGCCGATGCAGCGGGGTTAGCGGCAACCGAGCGAGCAATTCCTATTGCGCAGTCGGTGGGGGTGGATCTTACGATTATCTCGCTTCCTGAAGAAGTGAAAGACCCAGACGAGCTTATACAGAAAGATCCTACGCTTTGGCAAAAAGCAATTAATGATGCCGAAGGGGTCGTGGACTGGCTGCTTACGCAATATACTAAGCGTGAAGACATGTCAGCACCTATTGGTAAGCGGCGCTTTACCACTGCGGCGTTGGCTGTTGTCCGAGCATTGAAAGATCCGGTTGAGCAAGAGCATTATCTTAACACTATTGCCGCCTATACCTCCACGTCACTGGAGGCAGTAAAAGAGAAGCTCTATGG
>DODJ01000047.1 GCA_003545655.1 Candidatus Saccharimonadota bacterium | reverse complement strand
CTACTTAAGTTAGCCTACGATGCCTATCTTGCGAACAACCGTACCTGCGCAGCGCGTACGAAGACTCGTGGCGAAATTAGCGGTGGTGGTAAGAAACCATGGCGCCAAAAGGGTACTGGTCGCGCACGGTTCGGTTCAAGCCGAAACCCAATCTGGCGTGGCGGTGGTATCGTCTTTGGTCCTCGTGGTAACGAAAACTACTCGAAAAGGCTTTCAACCCAAGCAAAGCGCCAGGCAATTCGCCAGGCACTGACACTTGCTAACGAAGCAAAGAAGGTTACCGTTCTCGATGTTAAGACAACGGGTAAAACTGCAGAAGTAGCGGCGTTCCTTAGTGACAACAAGTTCGACCGCAAAACCCTTATCGTCGTAGATGAAAAAACCCCAGCGCTTATTCGCGCTACCAATAACCTAGAGAACGTGCTTCTTGTAAGCACTAAGTACCTAAGTGTCTACACTATTCTTAATGCAGATCACATCGTACTCTCTACGGCGTCTGTCCCAACCCTAAAAACTTGGCTTGTGCCTTCAGTAAAGAAAGAGGAGGCGTAATATGGCTAAGAACCTATCAACCATCCTTGTCACTCCGGTAACTACCGAAAAAGCCTATGGCCTTAGCCAAAAGAACGTATACGTATTTACCGTGCCTTTGGCAGCAAACAAAAACGAAATCGTCGACGCTGTTGAGGCGCAGTACGGTGTAACCGTTAAAATAGTAAAGAGCCTTGTGCAAACCGGTAAAGCAGTTCGTTTCTCACGTGGAAAGAACCGCTACCCAGGTAACACTACTCGAACCGACAGTAAAAAAGCGTACGTGACGCTTGCTGAAGGAAGTAGCCTTGCGCTTTTCGAACAGCCAGTTGAAGAAGCACCTGAAGCTCCTAAGAAGAAGAGTGAGGAGAAGAAGTAATGGCACTTAAGCAGTACAACCCAACCACTCCTGCTCGTCGTGGTATGACCTCACAGGACCTAAGCGATATTACAACGCGCAAACCCCTGAAGAGCCTTACGAAGAGCAAAAAGCAAAACGCCGGCCGCAACAACGCGGGTCGTATTACCGTACGTCACCGTGGCGGCGGTGTGAAACGTCACTATCGTTTGATGAATCACAACCTCCCAGCAGGCGCTGTGGTAACCGTCGAGCACATCGAGTATGACCCTAACCGTTCGGCTCGCATCGCTCGTGTGAAAGACCAAAACGGCCTATACCACTACATCCTTGCCGATACTTCTATGACCGTAGGCAAGGTAATCCAAAGTGGTGCGGAAGCTCCTATTGAGCAATCAAACCGTATGCCGCTTGCCAACATTCCTGTTGGTACCCAAATTTACGCAATTGAGCTTCACCCAGGTAAGGGCGCACAGATCGTACGTTCTGCAGGTACAAAAGCGCAGTTGATGGCAAAAGAAGGTGACTACGCGCTAGTCCGCCTTCCTTCTGGTGAGGTACGTAAGTTCCGCCAAGAGGCAACTGCCGCAATTGGTGTTGTTGGAAACGTTCAACACCAAAACATTAAAGTAGGATCAGCTGGACGTAAGCGACGCAAAGGTATTCGCCCATCAGTTCGTGGTGTCGCTATGAACGCCGCCGACCACCCTCACGGTGGTGGTGACGGTGGTGCACACGGTACCGGTAAAGCACCGCGTACTCCTTGGGGTCAGTTAACCCTTGGGTACCGCACCCGCCGTCGTAAAGACGTTTCTGGTCATATTGTAAGGTCGCGCCACGACGCGAAGAGGAAGAAGTAATATGAGTCGATCATTGAAAAAAGGTCCATTCGTCGACTTCAAGCTCGCTAAGAAAGTGGCGGCCTTGGGTCTCGAAGACCGAACCATTATCAAAACTTGGGCTCGCGCAAGCACTATTAGCCCAGAAATGGTAGGGCGTACTATCGCCGTACACAACGGTAAGGTACACGTACCAGTGCTTATTTCGGAAAACATGGTAGGCCACAAGCTCGGTGAGTTTAGTCCTACTCGTAAGTTCCGCAAGCACGGAGGAAAGGCGAAGTAGTATGGCTAATGTATCTGTAGTACGTGCGTACGCCAAGAATGTTGACCAAGCACCCCGCAAGGTAAGCTTGGTAGCAAGTCTTGTGCGTGGCCGCTCGGTAGCCGACGCTATCGTAATCCTTAATCACACGCCGAAGCGTGCTGCTCTTGTAGTGCGTAAGGCAATTGAAAGTGCCCAAGCAAACGCCGTGAACAACCACGGGTTTGACGGCAAGACCCTAACTATCGCAACCCTATCTGTTACCACTGGTACTCGCCTTAAGCGGTTTAAACCAGCAAGTCGTGGGCGTGCCCTTCCTTTCCAGAAGCGTACATCAAATATCCTTGTTGAGGTAACGGGTGAGTTGAAGCCAAAGAAGGCAGCTGCAAAGCCAGCAGAAGCGAAAGCAACTGAGGCTAAAGCAGAAAAGCCAGCGAAGAAAGAGGAGAAGAAATAATGGGACAAAAGGTTAATCCAACCAGTTTCCGTCTCCAGGTTCACAAGAACTGGGATTCACGCTGGTTTGCTAGCAAAAAAGACTTTTCTCGCTTGCTCGTTGAGGGCATTAAAATTCGTGAGCACGTAGAAAAGCGCTTCGCGAGTCGTCCGACGATTTCGCGAGTTGAAATTGAGCGTTCTGCTAACCTCGTTACCGTAACGATTCATACTGCGAAAGCCGGTGTCGTGATCGGTCGTGGTGGTGCAGGCGTTACCGAACTTAAGAAGGAGCTTGAAAAAATTGCAAGCCTTCCGGTTCGTATTAATATCGAAGAAGTGAAGCGTCCCGACCTCAGCGCAAAGCTTGTGGCCGAGAACATCGCTCACCAACTTGAACGTCGTTCAAATTTCCGCCGTGCAATCAAAATGGCTGCGCAGAACGTTATGACTGCTGGCGCTAAGGGTGTTCGTATCCAAGTATCTGGCCGTCTTAACAGCGCAGAAATGGCTCGTCGCGAGAAAATTAGCGAAGGTTCAGTACCTCTTCATACTCTTCGTGCTGATGTGGACTTCCACACCGCACGTGCTGCACTTCCTGGTGCTGGTATCGTGGGGGTTAAGGTCTGGATCTACAAGGGTGAAAGGAGCTAATCGGTATGTTACTTCCTAAGAAAATGAAGCACCGAAAGGTTCGCAAGGGTCGAAACGAAGGTAATGCTACTTCTGGTAACTATATCGCCTTCGGGGACTATGCACTTCAATCGCAGCAAAACAACGACATCACCTCTCGCCAAATCGAGTCAGCTCGTCAGGCGATGACTCGCTACATCAAGCGTGGTGGTAAAATCTGGATTCGTATTTTCCCGCACCTTCCACGAACCCGTAAACCACAGGACGTAAAGATGGGTGGCGGTAAAGGTAACCCAGAATTCTTCGTTGCTCGCGTAAAGGCCGGCACTATCCTTTTTGAAATGAAAGGTGTTGAAGAAGAAGTCGCTCGCGAGGCCATGCGCCTTGCCGCACACAAGCTACCAGTGAAAACTAAGTTTATCGTGAAGGAGAACGCATAATGGCTGATAAAAAAACCACTAAAGCAGCTCCTAAGAAGGCAAACGAAGTAAAAACACTTGCGCAGCTTAAGGAAGAGCTTGTAAGCCTACGAAACGACCACCAAGAGTCGCGCCGTAGCCACCGTATGGGCGAACTTGTGAACCCCCATGTACTTACGACGCAGCGCAAAGCAATTGCCCGTTCACTGACTACCATTAAGCAAGCAGAACTTGCAGCTAAGAAGGAGGAAAACTAATATGGCAAAGACGCTCACTGGTATTGTCACCTCTAACAAGGCTGACAAGACAATTACTATTACCGTAACTAGCCGCGAAACACACCCCATTTATGGGAAGCAGTACACGGTAAGTCGCAAATACACCGCTCACGACGAAAAGAACGAAGCGGGTGAAGGTGACCGCGTTACGATTAAGGAAGTACGTCCTATTTCAAAGACGAAAACCTTTACCCTTGTAAGTATCGACGAACGCTCACACGGTTCAATTGAACTTAAAAGCGACGTAGAGAGCGAGGAAAAGTAACATGATCCAACAAGAATCACGTCTAAAAATCGCTGATAACAGTGGGGCAAAGGAAATCCTTTGTATCCGCGTACTTGGGGGTACACGCCGCCGCTACGCAAACGTTGGTGATATCATTGTCGCTACCGTAAAAGACGCGAACCCAACCGGGAACGTAAAAAAGAAGTCGGTTGTAAAGGCCGTGGTAGTGCGTACGCGCAACCAAATTAAGCGTAAAGACGGCAGCACAATTGCTTTCGACGACAACGCAGCGGTTATTATTAACGACGACAAGACCCCTAAAGGTACTCGTGTGTTTGGTCCAGTGCCACGTGAATTACGTGACCTTGGCTATGCGAAGATTATTAGCCTAGCGCCGGAGGTACTCTAATGCCTGCCGTTAAGCGAATTAAAAAAGGTGACACCGTAAAGCTTATCGCCGGTGCACAGAAGGGTACGACCGCTAAGGTTATTGCCGTTCTTACCGACAAAAACGCCGTACTTCTTGAAGGTATTGGCCAAAAGCATCGTCACGTTAAACCAAGCCAGCTTAACCCTCGTGGTGGAAGCAAGGATATTCATGTTCCAACTCCTCTTCACAAGGTAGCACTGGTAGTTGATGAAAAAACCGGCAAAACCAGCCGTGTTGGATTTGTAAAGAACGTTGAAGGTAGTACTACTCGCGTAGCACGCCAAGCCAACAGTAAAGAAATTAAGGAGACGAAATAATGGCAAAAACTGCTGCTATCACCGCTCCTCGCCTGAAAGCCTTGTACTCTGAGAAGTATATTAAGGAACTTCAAGCCGAACTCGGTCTATCTAACGTTAACGAAGTTCCTAAGCTTGAAAAAATTATCGTCAGCGTGGGGATTGGTAAGAATAAAGATGACAAGCGCCACTACGAAGTTGTGCGCAACACCGTTACCAAGATTACTGGTCAGTCGCCTATTGATCGCATGGCACGCAAGTCGATTGCTGGCTTTAAAATCCGTGCCGGTATGAACCGTATTGGCCTATCAGTAACTCTTCGTGGTGCTCGTATGTACGAGTTCCTTGATCGCTTTGTGAACGTGGCGCTCCCTCGCGTGCGTGACTTTCATGGTGTAAGTAATAAAGCTTTCGATAAAGGCGGAAACTATAACCTTGGTGTCGTAGAACAATCTATTTTCCCAGAGCTCAGTTTCGAAGAGACCCAGCACGCGCACGGCCTTCAAATTACGTTTGTAATTAAGAACGGCAACAAAGAAGCAAGTAAAGCATTGCTTGTAAAATTCGGTATGCCATTCGAGAAAGAAGGAGGAGCACGCTAATGCCAAAAACATCTGCAATCGCTAGGGATGAAAAGCGAAAGAAAATGATCGCTAAGTACGCTGCAAAGCGCGCTGAACTTAAAGAGCTGGGCGACCTTGACGGCCTTCAAAAGCTTCCTCGTAATAGCTCACCAACACGTCACAAAAACCGTGACGCCCTTCACGGACGTCCTCACGGATACATGCGCCGTTTTGGCTTAAGTCGTATTAACTTCCGCGAAAAAGCAAGCAAGGGTGAGATCCCTGGTGTTACAAAGAGTAGTTGGTAGGAAAGGAGTAAAGTATATGTCACTACAATCTACAGACCCAATCGCTGACCTCCTTACCCGTATCCGAAACGCGGTGATGGTTGGTAAGAACGAAATTACCGTACCTTCAAGCAAGCTAAAGGTGACGGTTGCCAAAGAACTACAAAAAGCTGGCTACGTTTCTGCTGTGAAGGTAGAAAGTGCCAAGCCACGCGACATTCTTGTGGTAACTATTAATAAAGCGGGTGAAAACTCGACCATCAACGAAATCAAGCGCCTTTCAAAGCCCGGACGCCGCGTGTACGTAAGTGCAAACGACATCCCTAAGGTGAAGAGCGGTCGTGGTATCGTTTTGGTAAGTACTTCTAAGGGAGTCGTTACTGGCCAAGAAGCTGTGAAACAGCGTCTTGGGGGCGAGTTGCTACTGAGCGTTTACTAGAGCACCATGTTGCTATACAAAAAAGTCCTTTCGGGGGCTTTTTGTTTCCTAATAGGGGGATCGCGCATGGTATACTACCTGCATGCTAGAATCAATTCGCCACGAAGTTACTAATCTACTAGGCACTGATACCTCCGGCCATAGTGTTGATCACGTTGAGCGAGTCTACACGCTCTCTATGAAGCTTGCCGAGCAAGAGGGTGCCGATAAAGAAATTGTTGGGCTCACCGCGCTTCTTCATGACGTTGATGATTACAAGCTGTTCGGTCAAGAAAGTGCCGAAAGTCTTGCGAATGCAACCCGAATACTGCGCCAGCATAAGGTGAGCGCGGAGCTCTCTGGGCGGGTACTCGCTTCTATCTCGACAATGGGGTACAGCAAATATCTTGAGAGCATACGGCCGACAACACTTGAGGGGAAGGTAGTAAGCGACGCCGATATGTGCGACGCCATAGGTTCACAGGGGCTTATTCGGGTATTTGAGTATAACGCCAGTAAGGGTCGCCCGTTTTTTAACCCCGCGCTGCCACCTATACGCGCCGAGAATTCTGCCGATGCCTACCGCGCGTCTGCGAACGAGCATGCTGTACAGCATTTTTTCGATAAACTCTTAAAAATTCCCGCTATACTTATGACCGATTCCGGAAAGGTAGAGGGCGCACAGCGGGCTGAAGTGATGGAGCTTTTTCTTAAAGAGCTATTTCGCGAATATGGCGCAGAGCAGTGGCGAGATTTTATGGATACCTATGCTACCATAAAGTAAACGGAGAATAGTACAATGCCAACCTTTAAATATGACAAACTTGTTCGTGATAATATCCCTAGCTTCCATGAGGATTCAGGGCATACCATTGTAAGTCGCACACTCACTGGTGTGAAGCTTAGCAATGCATTAATTGCGAAGTTGCACGAAGAAACAGATGAGATTAGCGGTTCGCTTACGGATAGTGAATTGCTAGAAGAGATTGCCGATGTACAGCAAATTATACACGACTTATGCGCAACCCATGGCTTTACGAAAGATGACCTTGAAGCGATGCGCTCAAAAAAAGCAGCGAAAAAGGGCGGATTTTTAAAAGGTCAGTATATAGACACGGTGACAATGCCTACGGACGATGAGTGGGTGGAATACTGCCGAAGGTCACCAGACAAATACCCAGAACTTGCATAAAATATATCTTTGTGATATAATATACAATATATGACAGAGGACCAGATAGATTCCTTTGATTTTAGAGTTCAACGGGCAGATATACTCACAAAAATTGCCACGCGAATAGAGTCCTCACTAGAGGGCTCTATAGATGCGCCTATCGATCGTGTGTATCGGTTGCTCGCGTCCGGTGAGGATGACTTTCTAAAGACGGTAACTTCCGTTAACCGGATTATCACAAAGAACCACCATCCTACTGCAGAAACAGGATTTTTCGCTGATCGAGCAATGCATATTGGGCGTCCTGACGAACCTGAATACATGCATGTTTTGCCTGCAGTGGAGGATAAAATGCCTCTAATGAGGTACTTGTACACCACATTGATTGCGATGTATCAAGGCGGTGCAGACGCAGAACACATAGCGGGTGTTTTGGGGCAAGGAATTAACGCAATTCACCCGTTCAATGATGCTAATGGCCGCACGGCTCGCGCACTCCATGGTGTGTTAACGAGGAATATTGCGGGCGACAAAGAAAACTTACTCTATTATAGGGCAATCGATACAATTGATAACACTGAATCTTTAAGCCCTGCGCCGTTCGAAGATAGTATCTTTGATGCCATGAAGCTGCGCTACGGCACGCATTATAATAAGGAGGGTGTACTTGTTCCAAGAGTGCGCTTTGCAGGCACAGAGGCAACCATTGCTTCTATTGGTGAAGATGCTCTTTCTTCCGAGCAACCTAGGGCGCGGGCTGCCGGGCTTATATACGGTGCTCTTAATGATCCGCACGTAAGCCCTATTGTCGCCGGTATTCTAGAAAAAAGTCTTGCACAAAAAAACGATCTAATTAAGCGGTCGTGTATGTCGTATAACGGTGCCGCTATTTTTAACGTGGATATTTTCTATAGCCAGGCAACCGATGCTGATCTTACTGAGGTTACGACGCTCATTAGAGGGATACATAATCAATATGTCGTTGAGCTCCTTAATTTTATTAGCGGAAGAGCTCTACCAGACTCTACGGTCACTGTGGAAACAAATGAACGGGGTCAAGTTACGCTAGGTATTGGCGAATATATCGCGCAAATGGCATCTCATGCGATTACAAGAGCGCTCAACTAGCTGTACCTTGCAAATCTGCATCTATTATGCTACAATTAACAAGATAACAATTAGCGAGTGAAATCAGGGAGATTTTGCGCGTGTCGTCTCAACAGGGCGGCCGAAGCCAAAACATAAACACCCTATACCTCACTTGCCATAACGAAAGGTAAGACATGAGTCGAATCGGAAAACTACCAATTGACGTACCTAGTGGTGTGACAATTACGGTCGGCGCAGATGAAATTACTGTTGTAGGCCCTAAAGGCCAACTTGTAGTTCCTCATCTTAGCGACGTAACTGTAGCCATTGAGGACAATCAAGCAAAAGTAACCCGTAAAGATGACGAACGCATTGCCCGTGCCCAACACGGCTTGCAGCGCGCGCTTCTTAACAACGCCGTACAAGGCGTTACTGTTGGGTTCGAAAAGACCCTTCAGGTAAATGGAGTCGGGTTCCGCGTAGAAGGTGGCGGCCAAGAAGTTACTATGGCTCTTGGGTTTTCTCACCCGGTTAAATATAAAGCCCCGGAAGGTATCCAACTTGAAGTAAACAAGATGGAAATTACCGTTAAGGGTATCGACAAGCAAGCGGTTGGGCAAACTGCAGCTGAAATTCGTGCACTTAAGAAGCCTGAACCATATAAGGGTAAGGGTATTAAATATGCTGACGAAGTTATTCTTCGAAAAGCAGGAAAGGCTGGTAAATAATTATGGGCGTTCTTGATAAGAAAACTCTTAATCGAAGCCTTCGTGCTGCCCGTGTTCGTGCAAAGGTCACTGGTACCGCCGAGCGTCCTCGTCTTACTGTTACTATTTCTAACAAGCACATCAGCGCACAGCTTATCGATGATGGCGCGCATAACACCATTGCTGCTGCTACTACTGTTGGTGCAAAGCAAACCGGCACCATGACTGAACAGGCAACTTGGGTTGGTAAAGAAATCGCAAAGAAAGCTAAAAAGGCAAAAATTACTACCGTAGTATTTGACCGTAATGGCCGTAAATACGCACAACGTCTTGCTGCACTAGCCGACGCTGTTCGCGGGGAAGGATTGGAGTTCTAATATGGCTGAAGTACAACGAAACAACGGTGGTGCACGCGGCGGACGTCGCGACCAAGCACCACAAGAACCAAAGCAATTTGAAGAGCTTGTTATCAACATCGACCGTGTGTCGCGTGTGGTAAAGGGTGGACGTCGCTTCCGCTTTAAG
>DODJ01000061.1 GCA_003545655.1 Candidatus Saccharimonadota bacterium | reverse complement strand
GTAGCCTTTGTCTTGAGTGTTATTGTGTCGCAAGTAGGCCTCAATGAGTGCCTGCGCACGAACGGCGGGCGAGCTAAAGACAATATCTGGTGAGGGATACTCGCGTGTATACGCTTTTGCAAAGGCAAGTGCTTGTCGTTTCCCGTTATTGGTTATTGGTACATGGTTACTACGCCCGCCGATGAGTGTCCTATCGGTGTTTAACGTTGATTCGGGGTGTCTAGCTAAATATATTTCTGTCATAGTGAATTATATGGTTCCATTGTATACGGTTTCGGCCGCCATACGCCAGTCCCCCTTGGGGCTTAGACTCAGCCCAACCTTCGCGCCGTCGGGCATAGCCTGACGTTTCCACTGGTTTTGGTAGAAGCGGCGCATGAATACCTCAAGCCACTTTTCAACTTCTTCGGGGGTGCGAGTGTCCTCGAAGGCTTTAATAGCAAGAAAGCCTATTTTAGCGCGTGGCTCTTTCCAGCGTAAAAAATGGTAGAGGAAGAAATCGTGAAGCTCATACGGGCCAACGATAGCTTCGGTGCTTTGGGTGATCTCCGTGCCATCGCCTACAAGCTCGGGTGATACGGGGGTGTCTAGAATATCGTTAACAATACTTGCGGGGTATGGTGGAAGGCTTTGAGCGCCGTGACGTACGAGCATACGTACCAGTGTTTTTGGAATAGATGCGTTCACATTGTAATGCGACATGTGGTCACCATTATACGTACACCACCCAAGGGCAATTTCACTCATATCCCCTGTGCCAAGCGCGAGTCCGTTTAACTGGTTAGCCTTGTTAAACACGAGCGCCTGACGAATACGCGCCTGAGTGTTTTCATAGGTGACGTCTTGTTCGCCAGTATGGTGAAGCGCGTCAAGTTGGTTTTGCGATAACTGCGCGATGGGAATCTCCTCGTTTGTAATACCGAGTGAGGTGGCAAGCTCAATGGCATTGTTTTGTGTACGGTCTGAGCTGGCAACTCCTGGCATAGTAAGGGTGTGGATGAGTTCGCCTGGCTTTTTGCCAAGTACCTGTGCGGCTTGGATGGCTGCAAGTAAGGCCAAAGTAGAATCAAGCCCACCAGAAAGGCCAAGCACGACCTTTTCAATGGAGGCACTGCGCAGCCGCATAGCAAGGCCGGTGGCTTGAATGTTTAAAATAGTATCAAACCGTTCGGTAATAGCTTCGGCTGAACCCTTAGGGACAAAGGGATGAGGGTCAATAGCTCGCTCGAGCGTTGCTTGCGAGGGGGTGACGTAAGTGGGGGTAGCTACAATGTCGTGGCGCGAAGGGAAGTTGGTAGCTTTAAGGCGGTCATGCTGGATATGTGCCGCGTCGATATCTGCGAAAAGTAAAGGGCCTTGCTGGCTAAAAGGTGCACGCTCGGCAAGGGGTGTTCCAAGCTCGTTAATTAGGGCATGCCCGCTCATAACAATCTCCGCAGTTGATTCGGTTGGGCTGGCGCTGCTATACACGTAACCAGTGGCGAGCCTCCCAGCGGTATGGGCGACAAGGCCACGGCGATAGGAAGCCTTGGCAACTGCTTCTGGGGACGCTGAAGGGTTGGCTATGATGGTTGCCCCATTCGCCACAAGGTTGATACTAGGTTGCTCGGGCACCCATAGATCCTCGCAAATTTCGATACCAACGTACTGTGAACCTATCTGAAAGAGTTGGTCGCGACCAAAAGGGACACGTGCGCTGCCGAGCTGCACGGTGGTAGTGGTACGGGCGCCCCAAGTTTGGTACCATCGCTTTTCGTAAAACTCGTTATAGGTAGGAAGGTGCTGTTTAGGTACAATGCCGCGTACCTCCCCTTCTGATACGACCGCAGCACAATTATATAGGGCGTTTCCCTCTTGAAATGGAAGTCCAACGACTGCAGCGGTGTTTTTCCCTTTTGTGTGTTCAGCAAAAAGCTGTAGTGCCTGTGTTGCACCGCGCAAAATAGAGGGATGGGCCACGAGGTCCTGGAGGGTGTAGCCGGTAAGAGAAAGTTCAGGGAAGACGACGAGTGAGGTATCGTTTGCTGATGCCGCATCATATAGGTCAATATGGTGTGCAAGGTTTGTGGGGATGTCACCAACAGCAACTTCGGGGGTAGCGGTGGCGACTCGCAGATAGTCATCAGCTGGGCGGTAAGTGGGGGCTTTTTCAACATCTTTCATAGTTATCTTCCTTTTTACACTAAGTAGGTATATACTAAAGGTAGCGCATAGTTAGTGTTAAGTCAACAATAAGTAAGGGAGCAGCTATGGAACAGATGAAAAAGACGGAAACAATTCTCTACGGTGGAGCTTTTAACCCCCCTACCCTTGCCCACACGCAAATTCTGCAAGCCTGTGTTGAGTACGCGCGCCCCCGAGGTGCCGACGTCTGGGTTATGCCGAGTGGTAACCGTCTTGATAAAGTGATTCCCGTAACACGTGAACGACGCTTGGCATACGTAGCCGCTATGCTTGAAGATGTTTATAGTGAGGGAGTACGTACCGATATCATTACGACTGAGCTTGATAGGCCGGTTGCTGTAGAAACCTACGATACGGCTATTGAGCTTGAAGCGGCTTTTCCTGATAGGCAAATGACCTGGGTATTTGGCGCCGATTCAACCGAAACAATGGCAAGCTGGAAGCAGGGTGACTGGTTGCTTGAGAACTTGAACAAATTAGTGATCGAGCGTGAGGGGAGCCGAATTAATCCGTTAGCTAAACGAGCGATTACGCTATCGGTGACGACGCCACGTATAAGTTCAACTGAGGTGCGAAGGAGGCTTACTGTTGGAGAATCAGTTAAAGAGCTTGTAAGTGAAGGGGTTGGCGAACTACTGAGCCATTAAACGACGTGCTGCAGCGTAAGCGTTGTGCACCGCACTGAACCGCCGTTCTTCTTTAACTCATCGTTTTGGGTGGTAGTGATAGAGAGCCCACGTTCCCGTAGCGCTTGTTCAAGCACTGGTGCGCCGGCATTCATTACCACTGCACGGCCGGTGGATACCAAATTACAGGCGCTTACGCCGGTTGCTTCTTCGTAGGGCACCCAAATAATATCTGTTTGTGGGAGGGCGGTGATTTTCGCTAGGCTCTCTTCGGTAAAGGCCTCTTTACAAACCGCAATAACCCCGCGTTCAGTTTCGGTAGGCCATAGTATGGGCGCGATGGCGTAGTCGATATCGTAAAATTCACTATTTGGCAGGCCGGTAATGATGTTCATATTTGGCGAACCGTTTTCGTTGATGAGGCCAACGGTTTGTAGCCGCACTACATCGTACCCTAGTGTGTCTTCAATAAAGTCATGGACTTCCGAACCAGGGCTGGTGCGAAAGCCTTGTCCAGCGAATAAATAGGATCCATAACGAAGGGCATCACCCTGGCCACTGAAGTACCATGCTTCATTAGGAAGGTGGAGTACTCGTTTACCCATAGTGCGGAGGACGGATGTGTAGTAGGGGGTCTCTGCCTCGCGACCTTTCGGGAGGCGAGCCATAAGCATAGTTTCTTCGTCGATACCAAGAAGTGCTTCATTAGCAACAAATACCCCATCTTGGCAGTAGCGCGGTGGTTTTACAGAATCTACCTTTACCCCTGCTCTTGTGAGTGCCTTCTTGATGATGTGATGCTGCTGTATTGCCCGATGAAGCCGAAACGGCTCGTTTGCATGCATGTACGGATTGAGCTCAAGATCATTGCTCATATAATCAGCACCGCTCATAAGTACATGGCTATTGAATTGCGGACGCTCGACAGATACGGCAGACATAACTACGCCTAGTATACTACAAGTACATGTGCCGCTTCCAACGCTCAGCTCGTACTTAAGAGAGGATAAAAGCGACGACATTAATGAGGATAATGCCGACGCCGATACTGATAGCTGTTATGCCACCCGCTAGCTGCAGATTCACACGTTTAAAGAGCCCTTTAATACTTTCGGCAAATTTCTCAAGTTTGTGTGGGTGACGCTGCGTAAGCACCATAAGTACCGCAAACGGGATAACAGAAACCACTAAAAATAGTACAGAAAAGAGGATAGTCATACCTAGAATGCCCGAAACCTCGTTGATAATATTGCTTGCCATAAAGGTCGCTATAATTCCCGATAGACTTGTAATTGAGCGTATGTACCCAATACCAAAAATAGTAGCAAGCCCAGCCTTTTCAAACGTGCTCTTTTTCAAACGCGGTTTACGTTTGTGATATAAGTACCATACACCGCCTATAACAAGTAACGTACCAATAAAAATATTGAAACTTTTACTTACAAAAAATGCATCAACGGTCGAGTTTATGAAAGAAATTAGTATTTGCGGCTGAAAGAACTGGAAGAGGAAAAGCAAGGTAACAAATGAAGCAATAACACCCACCATAAGAGCAAGGGCATATGGCTGGTAGCGCTTGGTCTTTGCTACACCAAGCTGTACGGCGTATAGAGTGGGGCTAAACCCGGCAATAAGTGCTAATACTACCGTTACGACAAGGGTACCAATAACCGCCCAAATTGCATCGAATAATTCAGTCACCATGTTTTTATGGTACACTACAAACAATGAAGACGCACCCGCTTACAAGTCGAAACTGGTTGTACGTTGCGCTGGCGGCAATTGTTATTGGTATTATTTACCTCATGCCATTCATGGGCGCAGTTGCACTAGCAGCCCTTACGGCATATATGTTTTTCGGCACGTATAAAAAAATGCACCGTCGCATGAAGGCGGGTCCAGCGGCAACGGTAACCTTTTTCATAGCAGTTGTCGTTGTTCTTATACCTATTATTCTTATATCGGCGTTTACTATCATGCAGCTTGCGCATCTGGCGTCACAGTTGACAGTGTTTTTAGGTGGAAACCTCTCTTCGCTGCCATCGTTTATTCAAAATGCTATTCACTCAATTAACGCCGCTGCTGCACCCCTTACGGGTACCGATGCAATTATTACCTCGCAGGGTGTACTAGAGTTCATTAAAACGGTTGTTCCAGCGCTTATTGGAGCGTTAACGAGTTTCGTTACGACATTTGTTGGCGGGTTGCCAATGGCGGGTATTCTGCTTATTATTTATATTTTCTTATTCTTTGAATTCTTGGTGTACGGTGAAAAGATCGTTAAGAGCACCATTGCACTGAGCCCTTTTGAGCCTGATGTTACTCGGCTTTATTTAGCACGCGTTGGGCTTATGGCAAAAGCTATGGTTAATGGGCAGTTGTTTATATCGTTTATTATTTCAACACTTACCGCGCTTCTTCTTACTTTCACGTTAGGCCTTGGTGACTACTTCTTCCTTATGGTGGTCGCCTTCACACTCCTTAATTTAATTCCATTGGGGTCGGGGATTGTCGTGTTCCCAATTATAGTTATTGCCATGCTAAGTGGGGCGCTTTGGATGGGGCTTCTTGCTATGGTGCTCTTTATTCTTATTAGTAATATCGATGCAATTATTCGTCCAAAAATTATTCCCCGCTCTATTACACTTACCCCAGGTCTTACCACCCTTTCGGTGTTCGCAGGTATTGGCTTATGGGGTATTTTAGGGGTGGTATACGGGCCAATTATTATGATTATTATTATCACTTCGGTACAAATGTACCTTGACTATTACAACGAACAACCAAAGTGGAAAAAAGCGGCCAATAAGGGCTAATCATACTTGACATACTTTTCATACCAGAGCATACTTATAGGGTATGCACGATAAACAACTCTATGGAACGGCAACAGTAGGCACTAAAGGCCAGGTGGTTATTCCTGTCGAGGCGCGCGAGGCATTAAGTATTGAACCCGGCGATAAGTTATACGTCATCGGGTCACCTTCAAAAGAGTTCCTCGGCTTTTTAAAGGAAGAGCAGCTTCGTCGCATGATATCGCACCTGACTGACAATATCGAGTCGTATCGTGATTTTCTAAACAAAACAACATAGAAAGGAACCTATGCATCATCACCTAAGCTTACGCCGTAAGCTCATTATCATGGTGTCCGTTATGGCGAGTCTTTTTTTGGTTGCTCTTGACCAAACGATTATCGCGACGGCACTTAATAAAATAGTCGAAGAGTTTAACTCGTTTAGCTCATTGAGTTGGGTAGTAACTGCGTATCTAATTACTACCACTATTACGGTGCCGATTGCCGGAAAGTTGTCGGATATATTTGGTCGACGGACAATCTTGCTTATTGGGGTGGCGATATTTGTTTTTGGGTCGCTTATGAG
>DODJ01000044.1:1334-5428 GCA_003545655.1 Candidatus Saccharimonadota bacterium | reverse complement strand
CATCGGTAATATACGTCTAGGCATCCATTTTGTGCCCTTGAGTACCTTTTTATGCATTGACTTAACGAGTAATTGGTACTAACCAGCTACTCGAGCCATCAATTTCATAATAAAATTGTTTAATAAAATTGCTTTTATTAAACATAAATATCGTTTCTTACATCAGTTTAATTGTTAAAGTCCCGTGTCTCACCTCTTGAGAGCACATTTTGTTACACTGTAGTGTAATGGTGTCTGCGCTCAAGATACGGATGTCCGTTTTTTCGGACAACTTTCCGATAATACCACCTGCACAATGATTGTACAAGGGGTTTTATTGATTTTTTTCAGGAAATTCTTCCCTACTTTTTACCCTGCCAGAGGTTCCTCGCATGAACATAGCCTATTACCTTTTAGTATACTCCTTTTCTATTGTTTTTGCAAGAGGTTTTAACCTGTGCGTTCAAGGAGTATCCGAAGCATATCTGTAAGCCGCGCTTCAAACGAAACGAGCTCTACCTTTACCCCGGTAACTTCATCTGACACATACTGCAGATCTTCTTTGGTCGCAAAACGTAGCAGGTCCTTTTTAGTGGCAACATTCGCAAGGTCGTATGCGGTAGCGAAGTTCGCCAGGTCGTCCTTAGTTGCGAAGCGCTCGAGGTCGTCTTTAGTAGCGAAATTTACTAAATCATCCTTAGTAGCAAAACCAAGTAAGTCTTTTTTGGTAGCGAAAACGAGAAGGTCATCCTTAGTAGCAAAGTGAGCTAAATCGTCCTTTGTGGCAAAATCAGCTAGGTCATCTTTTGTAGCAAAGCTCAGCAAATCGTCCTTACTCGCAACCTGTGTCATGGCCGCCCGAAACTCATCCTTCGTCAGCATATTCTCCTGAATATACGCAAACTGTTGATTCGCATACCCGCGGAACTGATTAAACACGCTTTCAATTGAAAGGGTCCGCCCTAGTATGTCACGCTGATACGCCTGTAAAATGTCGTCGGTTGTTGCCATATATCTATTATAGAAAGATATTCTTAACTCCGAATAAACTATATGCGAAGAACTATTGTAATAAAATCCATGCTGTAGCTGTGAATAAACAATAGGTTATATAAAGATTTAGCGCCCCTCCCCACTGGTAAGTACTATCCACACCTATACCGTCAATACGAGGTACAGGCTTGCTACCATAAACACCAACACCCCTACTGCTAGGAAAATTGCCCCTAATAAGCCCTTACGAACCGACCCTGCGGCCAGAGGGTTGCGCCCAATAGAGACAAGGCTGAACCTAACCGACGTATAAATAAGTAGTCCAATAATAACCATTCCTACAAGCAAAATAACAAGCGCAAGCGTTATCCGTAGCACTGGCACCTCTTTCCCGGCAACTGTTGTGGCAATCTGCATAATAAAATCGGGGTATGGTGACACCACATCGTCTGATATGGAATAGTCGCTTACCTGTATGCGCACGGGAAGCAGCCCTACTTCAACGGTTGTGGTAGTGCCGTTTTTGTCCTTAATGTCTGCTGCGTAAATGTTCGTTGCAGCGCTAAAATCATCCTGCGCTATACCTACAATATATCCATTCGTCTCAGCTTTCATACCAACACCCTTTAAAGGCGAAGGTGCGATAGGGTCACCCTGTTTAGGTGCCCCACTTACTGTACTTACGTACGCCGTCGCAATGCCAACCGTAGCTACCTGCACTTGGCCGGTATTTAGCTCCACAAGGTCGTTTCCAGATACGATACCTAATAGTTTAGTGCTGTTCTGTGTTGAAGACGCAACCAGCTCGCCGCCAACATAACTCACTAATGTCCCCGTAGCAAAGGCTTCCTTCGACTCGTACCCCTGTGAAATAACCGAATTAGGCATATCTGAACCGCTCTGGGCGAAGGTAACCGCCGAGAAGACTACCGCCGCCGACACCACCCCCACCGCAGCTATCACCAAAAGAATCGGTGTGCGAAGTATTTTTACGTTCTTTTCTTGATAAATATTCATTTACGTAGTCTTTCTATTCGGCTATAAAGTAATCAAATACATAGGTTGTGTTTGCAGCAGGGGTGTTTTTCGCATTAAGCATGAAGTTTTCAAGAGATACAGCACCCTTGTAATAGGCAAAGTCGGCGGCAGCTTCGTTTGATGGGCTCAAAATAACGCGAGGAGCTTTAGTGTACGTTTCACTAAATACAAGCTTCGCCAATTCGCCTGCCGTTGGAGTAGCGCCGGTCGTAATAGTAATTGTACCAATCGTATCTGTACCGTCTACTATAACTGTTCCTCCGTTTAGTGCTGGCTGAGTCTCAATAGTTGGCTTGCCGCTTGCCGTAATAATATGACCATTCACGACAATACTAGCTACGGTCAACGCCCCATGGACAGTAAGATCGCCCGTCACCGTAACTGTTCCCACTGTAAGGCTCCCTACAGTCGCTTCACCTGATACATTCAAGCTTGCAAAGCCGTTATCAGTCCCCTGAAGCGTTTCAGACGCTGACGGTGCCCAGTAGCTAGCATTAACGAATACTTCAACTGTGCCTTCTTCACCGTTAAATGCTTCTAGGGCGGTACCAACGATCATGCCAGCACTCGTAGCCTTCATACCAACACCGGCTACGCTCGAAATCGTGATCTTATCGCCCACGGCAATTGGACCGTTTTTATTATTCACCTTCACGGGTACGCGACCACTTAGGGCGATTGGGTAGCCATCTGGGACTTGCTCGGTTCCGATAAGGAGGCCGGGGGCAGTCGAGACAACCCCAAGCAAGCTATCCCTCTGATCGCTAGCGGCCCGGTTGACACTAGTTGCGACCCCTGATGTCATCACAATCTCACCGGCAGATAGATCGTCTTGCGAAGCGTAGTTTTCTGCTAGGTCGGAGTTGTTGGTTGCACAGGACGCTGCGGTAATAATACCTCCTGTTACGGTTACGTTGCCGAGAGTTTGCGTAGCGCCACTACAGGTAAGGGAGACCCCTGCCGCACCACCTACCCTGAAGCCAGTACTGGTGTTAATGTCGCCAGCGACATCAAGCTGGTACTGAGGGTTGAATGTACCGATACCCACCTTGCCGTCACTTGCGATACGCATTCGTTCAGTAAGCGGTCCACCCTCGAGGGTGCCCGTATCAACAAGGGTAAGCCCCATAGGGTTAACGCCGGTATCAGCCAAGCGAACTCCTACCGCTAGGAAGCCCCAGTAAGTACCACTCGACAGAGTATAGCTCATACTTGTACTACTCGTTGTGGTCGGCTTAACACTCACACTCGTGTACGCAGGTGGCGTTTCGTTACCATAGACCGACACCTGGCTACTGCCCATAGAAGAATATGTCGCACTCGCCCGCAGTAGTGAGACTACCACTCCAGCGCCCGACGTATCCGCACTACAGGTAATGCTGGTTGTTGAGGCTGTGGCGCTACATGCCGTGTTGAATGGTGTCGTTTGGTTGACGCCAGTAAGCACCATAGCCCTTGCGTATAGAGTCGCCGATGTACTAAGGGAGATATTAACCGTAGCAGACCCTACATTAGGATTCACCAAATACCACATTTCCGTATACGATGCATCGAATGTTTGGCGTACTCCAGCCAGCTTCGTCAGTGCAACCCCGCCATACGTTACCGAAGTAGCCGACACCCCACCATGGCCCGTAGCCATAGTCACAAGCAGCACCTGGTTAGAGCCACTCGTTACCGTCTGTGAGAAGCTTGCGCTCGCTGCTGCTGAACTTGATTGGTAGAACTGACCAGATGGAGTAAGGTCTTTAACGAAGGGATCCTGGGCCTGTGAAGCAGTCGAGAATGAGATCACCCCTGAACCGGCGCTTCCCGTACCTGAACCTGCCTGCAGAGTAAGGTTACCACCGGTCGCATTGGTACCGGTAGCCGCTACCCCACTAATACCGCCAGCGGTTGTAAGGAGGCCTCCGCTACCAACCCTAAGGACGCTTGAACCAGCCTTCTGAAGATTCAAGATATTGCCGCTAAAGCCAGAGTCTACGTTAGCAACTACATTGCCACTGTAGTTGAGGGTGGTGCCAGACTCGGTGAGGGCCGAGCTGGTGATGCCACCAGAGCCATCAAATTTCGTCAATGCAATT
>DODJ01000044.1:0-1008 GCA_003545655.1 Candidatus Saccharimonadota bacterium | reverse complement strand
CCCGCCGTGACCGTACCTGAAGTACCCACCCCACCGCTACCACCAGCACAGTTGCCAAGGTTTTGTAAACAGACAGTATCATCACCGGTAACAGCAGGGATAGTAATAGTGCGGTTGGCCGTTTGTGCGGCAGTAGTAAGCGTCACCGAGCCCGCGCCGGTCGAAGCAAGCCCAAGCTGGCCGGCAGTCGTGCCCGCAGTACCAAGGTTTACTTTACCTGTAAAACTAGCCGTTGTACCCGTAAGATTACCCTGAAGAGTCGCAGTGCCCTTAGTAGTAAGTGTCGCGGCAACGATCCGTGCGTCCACACCAGTTGTCTGCGTACCTGAAGGTACACTTGCAACAAAGCCTTGCGTTGAAAGCCATGTTGTCGCCTGATAGTTCCAGGTGTCACCGTACTGAACATTCACGAGCGGACTGATAGCATACTGTCGGTAGTTATCATCTATCTTGAAGTAGAGGTCGACCGAGCTTTGGCTTCCTGTAACATTTGATACAGCGACAAAGTCGTTGGCGTCAACATTACCATTCGTGTCTGTGATTTCAACATTAACAAGCGGCTCGCTACCAAGGGCGTTCTGTTGTACGCGCCAGTCAATCGTTGCGCGGCCAGGGTTTGTAGCACCGTCGCGCGTTCCAACAGCGACTGCTTGCGAACGACAGACTTTATACGCGTCGGTGATGGTACAGTTGGCAATCTTTGTATACTGCCCGGTATACGTATTTGATGTCTCAGAGGTTGCATACCCAGAAACATTCACCCCGCCAGCCACGTTAAGTGACTTCACGAGGTTAACAGTGTCGCTAAATGTTTTTACGCCAGCAATAGTTTGAGCACCAGTACTCACTAACCCTGGGTGAGTAGCATCCGCAGTTTGCAGATAAATGCTCGAACCGCTAATAACCGCGCCGTCGGCACTCTTTGTTTGGCCATCTATAGTCCCCACCGTCATCGCGTCACCGCTACCACAGTTCGCAAGCGTTTGAAGACAGACGGTATCGTTTGCT
>DODJ01000027.1 GCA_003545655.1 Candidatus Saccharimonadota bacterium | reverse complement strand
GGGACGGTTCAGTACCAGTTGATTGACGGGACGATGCGTGATGCCATTTTATGGGATACCTCCGTTGTATCTAATGGGTTTGATACCTATTCTACTTCTAAGGATGAAAAAGTACTCTCGACTATTGTGTTTAACGTGTTTGTTCCGGCAGACTCAGTTCCGGGTAAAGCCCGACAATCACCTGAAGGCTATATACAAGCGTACGGAAGCCTTGATCAGCTTGAACTGGATACGAAAAAGGCGAGCCCTAAGCGTTCTATTAACTGGCTTTCTGTAATGAGCCCCGGTTTTATGGAGGCATCAGACAGAAGGATACTCTCTGGGGATACAACAGAGGAGCAGCTGCGTAATATGAGCAGCCTCGAGGTGGCAGACTATCTTGATTTAGATGACGAATTAGCAAGAAACTGCGTGCTTGGGTACCTTGAAAGCCAAATAGTATTTGATCAAGAAGTAGCCTACGTGGCCTATGTTTCGGGTGCGTTAGAGTACCAACACCCCACCGCACATACGTACGTTCCTAGAGTACACGAAGAATTGTATGCGGTTATTGATGAGCCAAAACTATGCTTTATAAAGAATCGTTTCCTATCGTCGGATAAAAATAATTGGGTATTAGGAATATCCTTCCAGGCGCATGCCGAAGACGCAAGTCAGCCATCTATGTCGTATAGGGTACCACTTAACTCGTTGCAGGCAATTCGGTCAGGGCGAGACCTGCTTTACTCACTAGTAAAGCACGCCTAAATCTGCTATACTATCCCTAAAGCGCTGTTTTCTATGGCCAAAAAATAAGCATACATAACCCTGGTGCGTGCATGCACAGGAAAACGAAAGAGAGACGAGAGACATGGCGCAAGCCGTTATTCCCCTAAAAGACTATCGAAATATCGGTATTATTGCCCACATTGACGCGGGTAAAACCACAACCACTGAAGGTATTTTGTACCGCACCGGTATTAATCACAAAATTGGTGAGGTTCGCGGTGAGGGTGACGGTGCAACTACTGACTGGATGGCACAGGAAAAAGAGCGTGGTATTACCATTACCTCTGCTGCGGTTACCTGTTTCTGGAAGGGCTGTAAAATTAACATTATCGACACCCCAGGTCACATCGACTTTACTGCTGAGGTTGAACGTTCACTTCGTGTGCTTGATGGTGCTGTAACTGTATTCGATGGCAAAATGGGTGTTGAGGCTCAAACTGAAACGGTATGGCGCCAGGCTAACAAGTATGGTGTGCCTCGTATTTGTTTTGTGAACAAGATTAACCAAATCGGCGGTGATTTCTACAAGTCTCTCGACAGTATTCATACTCGTCTCTCGAAGCATGCGCTTCCTGTACACCTACCTATCGGCTTCGAAAAAGACATCAATGGTCTTGTCGACCTTATCGACATGAAGGCGTACACCTACAACGACTACACCGACAAGCAACTTACCGTAGGTGAAATTCCTGCTGACATGCTTGAAAAAGCAAAGAACGCACGGAGCCTATTAGTTGAAGCAGCCGTTGAGGCTGAGGATGAGCTCTTTGAACGCTACCTTGAACAAGGCGAAGAGTCTATTACTGAAGAAGAACTAAAGCGTGCCCTTCGTAAGCGTGTACTTGCTGGTGACTTCTTCCTTGTTACTGGTGGTGACGGCCGTGGAGTGATTGTAGAGAAGGTCCTTGACCTTGTTGCTGATTTCCTTCCTTCACCGCTTGACGTTGACCACATTCAGGGTACCAACCCTAAGAGTGGTGACGTTATTGAACGCAAGCCGGATGACAAAGAGCCTCTTGCGGCACTTGCGTTTAAGATTGCAACCGACCCATACGTTGGACGTCTCATCTTCGTTCGTGTCTACAGCGGTAAGCTTTCTGCAGGAAGCTACGTCCTTAACACCACAACCGGTGAAAAAGAGCGCATTGGTCGTATCGTGCGTATGCATGCCGACAAGCGTGAAGATATCGACGCTGTGGGTGCCGGTGACATTGCCGCAGTGGTAGGACTTAAGAGTACCTTTACTGGGCATACCCTATCAGATGCCGCAAACCCTATTCTTCTTGAATCAATCGAATTCCCAGAGCCACCCGTATCGATTGCGGTTGAACCTAAAACGAAGGCCGATCAAGAAAAGATGGGTATTGCACTGCAACGTCTAGCCGAAGAAGATCCAACCTTCCGTATTCACACCGACGAAGAAACTGGCCAAACAATTATGTCAGGAATGGGTGAGCTTCACCTCGATATCCTAGTCGACCGTATGAAGCGTGAATTCAATGTTGAAGCAAATGTGGGTGAACCACAAGTAGCCTTCCGTGAAACGATTCGCGGCACTGCTGAAGCACAGGGTAAGCACGCCAAGCAATCTGGTGGACGTGGTCAGTACGGTGACGTATGGATTCGCTTCGAGCCAACCGAAAGCGGCGAAGGCTTTGAATGGGGTGACGAGATTAAGGGTGGTGTGGTGCCACAAGAATACCGTGCGCCAGTTATGAAGGGTATTAAGGACACCCTTGAAGGTGGGGTAATTGCTGGCTACCCAATGATCGGAGTAAAGGCAACGCTTTACGACGGTAGCTACCACGATGTTGACTCAAGTGAACTTGCCTTTAACCTTGCCGGTGTCCTTGCGGTAAAGGAAGGTATCCCAAAAGCAAAGCCAGTTATCCTTGAGCCGGTTATGAAGGTAGAAGTATCAACTCCTGAAGACTTCATGGGTGACATTATCGGTGACCTTAACGCTCGCCGTGGTCGTATCGATGCGATGGAAGACATTCCTGGCGGGGCTAAACTTATCCGTGCTTTCGTGCCGCTGGCTAGTCTCTTTGGTTACACTAATGATATTCGTTCAATGAGCCAAGGTCGTGCAGCTTCGACTATGGAACTTTCGCAGTATGAAGAAGTGCCACCTAACGTTGCACAGGAAATCATCGCTAAACGCACAAATAAATAGTCAAAAATAGTGACGTGACTATTCGAAAACACCCGTGATATGCGGGTGTTTTTTGTATAAAGGAAAAGGCCTCGCGTTGCTGCGAGGCCTTAACCCTACTACGTGCGGTCGTGATACCATTACAGCATCGTGGCCCGCTGACCGGGGTAGTTACCCCATGTGACTCCGCCGATCTTTCGTGCGGCCGCCACCTGTTCGGCGATCTCGGCGGCGATCAGTATCGCCTGGGCGCGATCCAGTCGGCCCTGAGTATAGCCGACCAGTCTGTCGGTGAAATCAAGGCCGGCGCCGATGTCGAGGTCGTTGCTGTCGATGATGCAGACGAGTGTGGCGTCTTGCGGGGGCTGGTTTCCCTCGCGTTGCCAGGTGAATTCGTCACATCCGCTCAGCTTATAGACGTTGACCTGGTCCGATGACATAGGTACTCCATTCGTGGTAGGGGTGCTGCGACATACGTATCGCTAACTATTTCATTATAGCATAAAATACTAAAAA
>DODJ01000014.1 GCA_003545655.1 Candidatus Saccharimonadota bacterium | reverse complement strand
AAAGTACTACGCGATTTTCCTCGCTTTCACTCCGTTTGTGCTCTACCTGCTTCGAAGGGGGTGGTGGTATGTGGGTATTGCTATTAGTTTTGCCGTTTGGTGCCTCTTCCCTCTTTCACCGTTGCCTGAGTATCAGTCGCAACCCATTAGCTGGCAACTCATTTTTATGAGTGGGTTTGTGATTGGATTCTACTGGGAGAACATCACTACTAGGTGGCGCTCACTATCACTTCAGGTTCGGCATGGTATTCGTACCGGGCTGGTTATAGCCTTTATTATTACCGCTGCACTTAGCTTCGGACTCGTGTTTGGACACATGCTTGGTGGCGAAATGGGCTCGCGCATTGACGCCCTTCACCATGGTGTTGAACAGTACTTTCAAAAAGACAGACTATCGTTTGCGCGCATTATTCTTGGGGCGATTTGGTTCTGGGCACTGTTTGTCCTTTTCCGCCGATACGAGGCTTGGTTAGTAAAGAAATTTGGCTGGTTGCTTCTTCGTTTCGGTTCGAATTCGCTCTATGCGTATACCCTATCAGCGTTTGTCATTTTCTTTACCCACCTTATCGTTACCCCTAATGAGGTAGACGCTCTTTGGCTTAACCTCCTCATTAGCGTCAGCGCTATTGCTATTGTGTTTGGTGGTATTCGCACAAAATTCTTAATGAATATTATTCCCCGCTAACCTGGTACTCTGTCGCTTTGTACACTTCTTTTTTAGTTAGTTTATCATAAACACTAACTGTTTGAATCTTGCGCCAGTCATCGCGGTAGGGTGCGACATCTGCGTCACTAGTACCCCCTAAATACCATATGACTGAGTGCTGCTCTTCAAATTCCTCAAGATTAGTGATCTTATGGAGGTCACGATCGCGAAGCATATTCAGTGACCCGTACGTATACTCCGTCGCTTCGTCAATAAAGTACACCGGGTAGTCTGGCGTACTATAAAATACTGCTTCGTAAAATACCCATGGTGAGTTTGCGACAATTGGTGTACCTTTGGGGCTGGTCGCCTGAATTTCCTGTATTACTTCTTTGGTAAGAATATGCGTATTAGAGTTCTTATTAAAGTTGCCGTATGTATACACATTGGTAATTCCAAATAACATCATACCCGCTATAACAACTATAGGAAGCACTCTTACATACGACCGCCATTTTCTTGTGCCCACAACCAGCGTGACAGCAAAAAATATCGATAGAGCTACGATAGAGGGCACCAGATACCGTTCAACAAATACCGAACTAAGCGGTGGCAGTGAAAGCAGAAAGAGCACAAGCGGCCCACCCCAAGCCATTGCAATAATAAGTAGGTACGCTGTTTTTTCGGGTTTTTTTAGCGCCTTGTATGTACGAGGGGTGAGCACTACCGTAAGTATCACGATAGCTAAGAAGATAAGCGCCCACCACCCTGTCACCTGCCCATGCTCGAGGTAGTAGAAAAAGTTAGTCAAATAGTTCGTTACTGTATCTGGACCAACCGGGCCAATCCAAAACCCACTTTGTACTGATTTAGTTTGCGCAAAAAGTGAAGGGATCCAAGGAAGATACAGGGCTATAGCGAGCCCGTACGCCACCACCCACGGCGGTGCAAAAAACGCTTTTAGCCACTGTTTCGCACTCTTGCGGGGGATACCCATACCATGCCATACCCAATGAGCAATCCATATCACTGCCGTAAAGTAGTGCGTCCACATACCCAAACTAACTAATACACCGTACGTAACCCACCAGCTCCATTTCTTCGAAGCCACCGCTTTTGAAAGTACCCATGTAGCAGTAAGGACAATAGCGGCCGCCAAGGTGTACATACGCGCTTCGTCACTATACCGAATAAGAAGTGGCGAAAGTACAAGGAATAGTAGCGATACCCACGCCACTTTTCGGCCAAAAAACTGCCTCGAAAGGAAAAAAGCCACCAAAATAGCAATGCCGCCAAATACTATACTCATTGACCTGAACGCAGCCTCAGTAGTGCCGAAAAGCTCCGTCCATAGCTTTAATAGCCAGTAATATACCGGCGGATGAACATCGGCAGCAGTAAACTGAGCTATCTCTACAAAACTGAACTGAGAAATGTACGCACTAAAGGCCTCGTCAAACCAAATAGAGGCTGACGAAACATGCGCAATGGTAATTACGCCGAATACCACAAGCCCCAGCCCAAGGACTACGCCATCAAGCCAATGGTACCGACGAATAAAAGTCTTAGCCATAGCAAACTTTTTCATATAATACGTCTATCATACCACTAAGCGCCTAACTTCACATGGAGGATTTGATTTAATGAAACGCTCACTGCTCAGTCTAAAGCCACAAAATACTTGAACTAGCGATAATACTTGCGCGCGCTCCGCCATAGAGGCCCCGCACTGGAATTATTTCTTAAAATGATGTATACTACCCTAAGTTAAAACACCATCGGGGTGTGGCGCAGTTGGCTAGCGCGCGCGGTTTGGGACCGTGAGGTCGAAGGTTCGAGTCCTTTCACCCCGACCACATATAAATCGTCATAAAGACGATTTTTTTGTTTTTGCAACACGTTAATTACCTATGATAGGATAGGGGTAGTGGGCGATTACCGACAGAAAACCGGTTTTACTATTGTTGAATTACTTATTGTGATTGTAGTAATCGCTATTCTCGCCGCTATTACCATCGTGGCCTATAACGGTATACAGGAGCAAACAAAAAACACTAAAACAATAAATGCTGTTGCGTCCTGGGTGAAAGCTTTGCGCCTATATGAAGCAGACAATGGCAGTTTTCCCACGCAAAACTCATGCCTGGGTAATACAAATACCTACGACGGCAATGGACAGTGCTGGGATAGTTCTACATGGGTCGTTAACAACTCTTTTCTTTCTGCTATGAGTGAGTACATAAGCCCCTACCCAGAACCGGACACAAGCCAGATAGACTCTATTAACCACCCCGACCGTCGCGGTGGATTTTACCATAGGTCAAGCGGCGGCATATATTACATATGGGTTACACTACTTGGTAACCCTTCATGTCCCGCGATTGCTGGGCTTGTATTCAACAGCCAAGGTAGTGGCACTGAGGGTAAATATTGTCGCTACACCCTAGAGTAGCCGCTCTCTTACACCTCGCCCCACGCCGCATCATCATACAACCACCGCACTTCCCCGCCAGAGCTCTCGACTTCCTCGGCAACGACTGATATAGGCAGGCCGCCTTTCAGCCTAGCTTGGCGTAATATGTTCTTTTTCGAAGCACCTGTTGCGAAAATAACCAGCTCGGTTACATGGCGCATTGCTTCAAGCGACAAAGAAAACCGCTCACTTGGGAGTTTTGGGGCGTGATGCACCGAGACCACCCATGTCGAAGCCTCATCCACTAGTGCAGGATTAGCAGGAAATAGAGAGAGGGTATGTCCGTCCTCACCCACGCCAATCCAGACAAGATCAAACTGATTAATAGCCAAACTTTGTATTCTCGACTCATACGACTGTGCCGTTAGCTCTATAGTACTAAGTATGTCCGGCTCGATACGCACCATGTCTTTAAAGTATTCATTTGCGTCGAAGATTTTCATTATAGTACCCCAATTAGAGTCTTCATGATCTAACGGTACAAATCGTTCGTCACCAATAAGAACAGTCACCTTGCTCCAATCAACTGCGTCAGCGTAATCCTGAACAAGCTCTTTGTACGCCGCGATAGGCGAGGACCCGCCCGCTAGCACCCAGTACGCCTCTCCGTTTCTAATAATCGCCTCTTGCAGTATCTCGACTGCGTTCTCGGCAGCGGCGCTAGCCACGAGTGCTAGGGTGTCGTAATTACGGATTTCTGTCATGTACTACTTCGCAAATTCAACTGCGCGCGTTTCGCGAATAACGTTCACCTTTATGGTGCCGGGGTACTGCATGGTGCTCTCAATCTTATTGGCAATATCTCGGGCAAGCTTCAACGCCGAAAGGTCATCAACGTTTTCAGGGCGTACAATCACCCGCACTTCACGACCAGCACTAATAGCGTATGATTTTTCAATACCTTTAAAACTATTGGCAACGTTTTCAAGTTCACGCATGCGCTCGGCGAAGTTTTCGGCACTTATATTACGAGCTCCAGGGCGCGCTGCTGATAGCGCATCACACACCCGCACCACCAACGCCTCGACGGTCGTCGCTTCAACATCATCATGATGCGCCTCGATGGCGTGCACAATAGCGTCGCTCATACCGTATTTTCGGGCGAGCTCGGCACCAATATGGTGATGCTTGCCCTCAACCTTATGCGTAACCGCTTTGCCCACATCATGAAGAAGCGTCGCGGTTTTCGTAATGCGAACATCCGCCCCAATTTCTTCGGCAATAATACCTGCCATGTGGGCCATTTCAGTACTGTGCAGAAGTACATTCTGGCCATAGCTCGTACGGAACTTCAATTCGCCCAGCAAATGAAGCATCTCCTTAGGAATACCGATTACTCCTACTTCACGTGCAGCATCCTCGCCCGCACGCATCACCTCTTTCTCGATCTCTTTCTCCGCCTTCGCAACTACTTCCTCAATCCGGCCTGGATGAATACGGCCATCCTTCATAAGCATTTCAAGGCTAAGCCGCGCAACCTGACGACGAAGTGGGTCAAAACTTGAAAGGATAATCATGCCCGGTGTGTCGTCGACAAGAATGTCAACGCCAGTCGCCCGCTGAAGTGCCTGGATATTGCGGCCCTCTTTACCAATAATGCGGCCTTTCATCTCGTCGTCAGTAAGCTTAATTGCCGTAACGGTTCGCTCGGCAGTTACCTCAGAACTCATGCGTTCCATTGCAGAGACAAGAATAAGTTGCGCTTGTTCCTCGGCGTTCTCTTTGGCATCGTTTTGTAATTTCGAAACAAGCCCGGTAAGATCTTGCTTAATGTCTCGCTCGGTCATTTCGAGGAGCTTTTCGGCCGCCTCTTTCTTTTTAAGGCCAGCTATTTTTTCAAGCTTTTCTTGTTGACGCGTACGAATGTCGCGAATTTCATTTTTGAGATCTTCGACCTCGTCTTCTTGAGCACGAAGTGATTCGGCTCGTTTATCGAGCTCGTCGAGTTTTTTGTCTAGATTCGTTTCGCGTTCAGCAAGCCTATTTTCAGTTTTGTCCCAGGCTTTGCGACGGTCGTTCTCTTCTTTTTTGGCATCTTCCGCGAGCTTCAAGGCCTCGTCTTTCGCCTTTAATACAATATCGCTCGCTTTTGTTTTTGCTTCGGCAATGGCCTGGTCTGCTTTATGTTTGCCGCCCACTTTACGTTGGCGATCATATACAACTGTGCCACCAACGCCAGCAAGAACGCCAATAACTGCGGCAATAATACCCTCTATCATGGTGTTTTCCTTCCTCAAGTGCTCCTGCTAAGTGTTCGTCTTAGCAAAAAATACATCACGGACACACTTGAATGTTCTAAAAATATTCATGCCGCTTAAGAAACTCAGGGAGTATGCAACGGACTGCTTTTATTGTAGCGCTACGACACTAACAATGACAAGCAGAATTATTACTTACGCGGGGTGGTAATATTCGCCTCTCCTCCGTACTCCGGGAGGACAATTTCGTCATTTTCACCGCGTGCAAGCCGCGCAATACCCTTCGCACGCCAATCATCGCCTGTCTCGCCTACAATCGGTACCTGGGCTGCGTACGCTAAGCTATTAAGTACGCTTATGCCAATACGAAGCCCTGTAAAACTACCCGGACCGCGATAGGCAACAAGTCCGGTGATATCTTTCAACGTCTTGCCCTGGGCCGTAAGTTGCGACTGAAGGTAGGCCAACAGCCCTTTTGCAAGTTCGCGATGCGCCTCCCATTCGTTTGCGTACTGCCAATCGTCTTCGTTAAAAAAAAGTCTGCAGACCGGTGTTGACGTATCAAGTAACACAATCATGCAAAAAGCTCCTTATACGAATCAGGGAGAGTAATAGTGCGTGTTGTTTCACTAGGGGCGGTAAACGAGATTGAGACATGAGTATCTGGAAGCACCCCCTCTACGATATCCGCCCATTCGATTACCGTAATTGTCGTTGGGTCATGCACTACTTCCTGCAGCTCAGCAGTAAGGATACCCGGGTCTTGTAGCCGGTAAAAGTCGTAATGCGCAAGCTGTAACCCGTCGCGCGCATCGTACACCCGACTAATAGTGAAGCTTGGGCTTTGTACATCACCCTTTACGCTTAAGCCTAACGCAAGGCCTTTCGTGAAGGTAGTCTTACCCGCACCAACGTCACCAATAAGCTGGACTACCTCTCCACCCTTAAAAGATGCCGCCAAAATGGCCCCGATACGCTTTAATTCGGTCTCTGTTTTTGCTTCAAGTATCATCGTTACCTTCTATTATACCATCTGGTATGGAACTTTCCTGCCGTGTCGTTTACAATAGTGCATAAGCATTATGCGCATTTCCGATATTACCTTGGAAGCACTACTTGGGCGGGCACAACTGGTAACTCCCGAGCAGTTATCCACCTTGAAAGAAGAGGCGGCTAGTTCGAAGCGCACGCTGCAGGATGTCGTTCTTGATAAACGTATTACCGACGAACGGACGCTTGTTAAAGGCTTTTCAGAATATACAGGAATACCTTTTATAGAAATTCGCCCAGAGGATGTTCCTACTGATATTCTTAAGAAAATACCCGAGCGTGTTGCCCGCCAGTACATGGCCGTCCTCTTTAAGATAGACGACGACGGAGTACACCACCTCGCGATGGAGGACCCTGATGATATTCAGGCGGTCAACTTCATCCAAAAAGAGATCGGCACCAACTCACATATTTATATTGCTTTAAAGGATAATATCCTAGAAATCCTTGATCTTTACCGTGGTGACGTAAACAAAGAGCTGAGCGAGGTTATTGAGGTTCAGCGTGAAAATGAACAAGAGCAAAAAAATGCTGACGTCGACACCGAGGATATCTCTGAAGACTCCCCTATCGCGCAGACGGTCAACCTCCTCCTTGAGTATGCCGTTCGTTCACATGCCAGTGACGTCCATATTGAGCCTCGCGAAGACTTCGTTCAAATTCGGTATCGTATCGACGGAGTACTAAAAGAGGTAAACCGCCTGCCTCGTAATGTCGTAGGTGCACTTATTAGCCGTATTAAAATTCTCTCTAACCTGAAAATTGACGAACGTCGTGTGCCGCAGGATGGACGATTTAAGGTGCACATTAGCGGCCGCCAATACGCACTTCGTGTCAGCACCCTCCCCATCGTTGATGGTGAAAAAGTCGTCATGCGTATCTTAGACGAATCAAACCAAGCAGTAACCCTTGAACAACTTGGGTATTGGGGTAAAGCGCTCAACGATATCAATGCCGAGATGAGCCAACCAAACGGCATCGTGCTTATGACCGGGCCTACTGGTAGCGGTAAGTCGACAAGCTTGTTTAGTATTCTGACTATTCTTAATAGCCCAGACGTAAACATCTCTACTATTGAAGACCCGGTTGAATATAAAATTATCGGCGTTAACCAAACGCAGACTAATCCTAAGGCAGGGATGACGTTCGCAAGTGGCCTAAGGGCACTACTTCGTCAAGACCCAAACATTATCATGGTAGGTGAGGTGCGTGACGGTGAAACCGCAGGGCTTGCTATTCAGGCTGCCCTTACAGGACACATGGTGTTTAGTACCCTGCACACTAACAATGCCGCCACCGCCCTGCCTCGTTTGCTTGATATGGGCATTGAGCCTTTCCTTATCGCTAGTACTATACGCGCGGTTGTTGGGCAGCGACTTGTGCGCCGACTCCATAAAGAGTCTCGCCAAAGCTACGTACCAAGTCAAGAAGAAATCACATCCATTATGAACTCCTTCCATCTCGAAGGTAACGGCATTATGCGCGCTATCCACGAGCTTGAAAAGCAAGCCGCTGCTGGCGGGCTTGGTGGTGATGCACCCCTTAGTACCGATGAAAACGGCATCAAAACACTCTGGCGCGCAGACAAAGAGCACAATACCGAAGATGTCCATGAAGGGTACCGAGGACGAGTCGGTATCTACGAAGTACTTACAAACACAGAAGCGATCCAAAAACTCATTATGGCTCATGCCACAAGTGACGACGTTGAAGATCAAGCGATTCGCGAAGGTATGATTACTATGCAAATTGATGGTCTTATAAAAGCGCTCCGGGGCGAAACTACCATTGAAGAAATCCTAAGAGTAAGCAAGGACTAGCAACCATGCCAAGTTTCTCTTACGTCGCCTCCACTACTGACAATAAAGTAGTAAAAGGAACCACTGAACTTACCGACAGGGCAGCCGTTATCGCGGCGCTTGCTAAACAAAACCTTCGTCCTATTAGTGTTAAGCAATTAAAAGACAAGAAAAAAGGTTCTATCGACCTTAATAACCTTTTTGGTACTCCTACCAAGGTAAAGCTCGACACCCTCGTGGCGTTTACGCGTCAACTAAGTGCTATGGTTGGGGCTGGGGTGCCACTCCTTAGGGCATTATCATCCATCGAGAAGCACGCCGAAGATAAGGCGCTAAAAAATATTCTTGGGGAAGTAATTAAAGATGTAGAAGGTGGTATGGCGTTGGGTGATGCGCTCGCAAAACACCCTAAAGCGTTCAATGATATTTACGTGAATATGGTGCGCGCTGGTGAAGCGGCGGGTATTCTTGACGATATCTTGAAGCGTATTGCTTTCCAGCAAGAAAAAAGCACCGCTATTCGTAAAAAAATAAAAAGCGCCATGACCTACCCAATGGTACTTATGTTTATTACCGTTGGTGCGTTTTTTGGGCTCATGATTTTCGTTGTTCCTCAAATTGGCAAAATTATTACCGACCTGGGGGGGCCAGACGCCGAGCTGCCGTTTATTACTGTCATGATGCTTGCTATCAGTAACGGGCTTACAACCTATTGGTATATTATTGTACCTGCTCTCGCGGGGCTTATTTTCGGCATAGTTTATTACATTCGAACCAAAAGGGGTAAGCGGCACTTCCACACGCTTCTTCTGAAGACCCCGGGGGTAAACAATATCGTAAAGAAAACTGCTGTTGCGCGATTTGCGCGTACCTTTTCAGCACTTATGGGCGCCGGGGTATCAGTACTTGAATCGCTCTCGGTTACCTCAAGGGCTGTGGGTAATGTGTTATACGAGGAAGCGCTTAAAAACGCCGTCGTTGAAGTGAAAAACGGAAAACAACTATCGGCAGTTATTGATACGAACCCACTCTTCCCCAGTATTGTCGGACAAATGCTCGCCGTTGGTGAAGAGACAGGACAAACCGATACCGTACTTGTCAAGGTTGCCGATTTTTACGAAGAAGAGGTCGACTTAGCCATTGATGGTATTAGTTCTATTATCGAGCCCGTAATGATTGTCGTTATGGGTGGTATGGTTGGGCTTATCGCAGCAAGTGTTATGACCCCTATCGCTTCACTTTCACAAAATATCCAATAAAACGACTGTTTTTAAAAGTGCTCATGCTATAATACAAGGGTAGAATATCTCTGTGGGCATATGTCAAAATTTTTCTTTAAAGACAAACCAATTATAGGACTAGACATCAGTAGCACAGGCATCAAAGTAATGTCTATTGATTCTAAGCGTTGGCTCGTAAATGGCTATGGGTCGCTTGACCTTGATCCGCTCAAAATGAAAGAATCCCTAGAGAATCCAGAGAATACCTTTTTAGTAGATAATTTGAAACAGCTGCTAAACGAAAAAGTACTTGGGTCAGTCTCAAGCAAACGGGTGGCTATCGCTCTCCCGACAGCTCGAAGCTATACACGAACATTTACACTCCCTGCCTCGGCAGAGAAATCGCTTGACGAGGCCGTCAGCTTAGAGGCAGAGCAGTACATCCCCATCCCTGTCTCGACATTGTATATCGACTACCAAATTATCGAGCGTAATCGCGGCACACTTACCGTGCTTATGAGCGCCGTGTCAAAAAGCACGGTCGATATTATCACAAAGCATGTTGATGCCGCCGGGTTAACTCCAGTACTTATCGAACCGAGTATTAATTCTGTAGGAAGAGTGCTCACCGCAACCGAAGGTGGGTCACTTCCTACTGTTGTTGTTGACATTGGCCCAGCGACAACTGATATTGCAATTCTTGATCGAGGGTCTATACGGGTTACCGGGGGTCTTCCCATTGGGGGTAACAGCTTTACCCTAGATATCGCTAAAAAGCTTAATATTGCCCTCGAAAACGCTCATCAATTAAAAGTGCTGAACGGGTTAAGTGCCGGTCCGCGCCAGCAAAAATTATCAGAAGCCCTGAAGCCAAGCCTCGAGCGTATTATTTCTGAGACAAAAAAGGTAATGCGATATTATAACGAGCGTATTAATAGTGACCGGAAGCTTGAGCAACTTCTTATCGTTGGAAGCGGAAGTAACCTTCCTGGTGTTGGTGAATATTTTACGAATGAACTACTCATTGCCGCCCGGGTCGCAAGCCCTTGGCAAAAGCTTGATTTCGGCAAGCTCCAGGAACCAGGCAAGCAGTTTAGGCCTCGCTATATCACCGTCGCTGGGGTAGCAAGTATTACCCCTAGGGGGGTTTGGAAATGATTAATCTGCTTCCAAATGGTTTAAAAGAGGATATCCGTGCGGCGCGCACCAATATTGTTTTACTTCGATACATCGCACTCGTAGTAATGGCCCTGGCGTTTATCATGGGGGTGCTTTACTTTTATTACATTATTCTACAAAACACCATGGCAAGTGCTCAGGCGCGTATTGATGCTAACGATGTCAAAGCAGGTGTGTATAGTGCCACTCGCGAAGAAGTAGAAGGCCTAAGTGCACAGCTTACCGAAGCAAA
>DODJ01000060.1 GCA_003545655.1 Candidatus Saccharimonadota bacterium | reverse complement strand
AGTGTTTGGCGAAAGACTTTTTCTTCCTTCACCAGTACGGCAACAATCGTCTCGCGGTTCTGGGCAACTTCAGGGTAATCATCAGCATATAGATCAGCGATAACTGGTACGATTTCTTCGAAGAAGTTCTGTTCAATACCAAGGTCAAAGGCAAAGCGAATTGCCCGACGTAGCAAACGGCGCATGACATAGCCCTGCTCTTTATTTGCGGGCACACACCCATCAACTGCTAAGAAAGTTGCCGCACGAAGGTGGTCGGCGATCACGCGCATGCTCGCCGTGTTACTTTCATAGCTCTTACCACTTAAAGTTTGGAGCTTTTCAACAATAGGCCACATAAGACTAATACGAAATACATCAGGGTTGTCAATTTTTGCTGCCGCAATACGCTCAAGACCCGAGCCGTGGTCGATATTTGGTTTTTCAAGCGGCTCAAACTTCCCTTCGGCAACTTTTCGGTATGCCATAAAGACATTGTTGCCAATTTCAATAAACCGGCCACAGTCGCAATTCGGGTGACAGAATTCACCGTACGCAGAATCGTGAGGGGTACCGAAATCGTAGAACATTTCACTGTCCGGGCCGCAAGGGTCGCCTACGGGCGTGGTTTCTGGTTTACCGTTGCGGCTCCACCAGTTTTTGCTGCCATCGTAATAGAAAATGCGCTCACCTTCTTTAATACCCCGGGCATAGCCGTCTTCTTCTGAACCAATTTCCGCCTCGTCTGCACGTATACCGCGCGCCTCGAATAATCGCTTCCAAACAGATGCCGCTTCGGTGTCTTTTTCGATGCCGTATTCGGGTGCTCCAATAAACGCCGTAACGTAAAGACGGCTCATATCAAGCTCAACGACTTCGGAGAGCCATTCGAACATCCATTCGATTTGCTGTTCCTTAAAGTAGTCGCCCATGCTCCAGTTACCGAGCATTTCAAAAAAGGTTGTGTGGCGATTATCACCAATATCGTCGATATCTTGCGCACGAAGGCAGGTTTGACTATCGGTAATTCGTACGCCGTCTGGGTGCGGCTGCCCAAGAAGATATGGAATCATAGGCTGCATACCCGAGCCAGTAAACAAGGTTGAGGGGTCGTCCTTTAGAACCAAGGGTGCACGCGAAACAATCTTGTGACCACGTTTTTGAAAAAACTCTAAGTACGAGTTACGAATTTGTTGAGCATTCATTACGTGTAGTATACCAGTTTTTAACAGATACCGCTAGGCACCCGCAGGGGGAGTTTCGTTACAGTTGGAGATATTAGAAATAGTGTATGAGTGTTTATAGTAATCTTCTGCAGTATCGTAAGTACCGCCTGCATTACCGCCGATGTTCTGATGATTACAGATAAATGCATTATTGGAAGAGTTATTTCTTTCTCGCCAGCCTAGCCGTCTGTACAAGTTATCGGTAGACGCACCACCCCACTTTGCGTTCCAGGCACTCACTACATACTCCGTACCATCACTGGCATAGAAATAACACCCCCGTCCACCCAACCCGGACCCCTGAAGTCCAGGGTTTTGCGGCAAGTTTGCCACGCCGGGTACCCAGTTCACCCCAGTATAGCCGTCAGAGTCTGTTGCTAACCCACAGTTACTGTCCGCATATACCTGAGAAAGGCCACCTGTAGAAGGATACGAGCCATTCTCGGCTGCATAGGCCTCAACAAGCTTCGCTACCTGACTAATATCTGACTGTATTGCAACGTTTCTTGTTCTTTCTTGAATACCCGTATAAGCAACAACAGTGATAGCCGCTAAAATAGCGATTACGACAATCACAATAAGGAGTTCGACAATTGTAAAACCTTTTTGTTTTGGTGCCCACAAAACCATAGCTTTATTCTATCACGGGTGAAAAAACATACAAAAACCAAAAGCCACCTCCGGGTGGGCATGAGGTGGCTTTTTTGTGTACTAAAGAGCCTGCGAGGACTCCTGCAAAGAGCATCGGGGAAATGCTTTGCAGATATTTCCTTTAGCGTGTGAAGGTAGGTACCCCTCGCATTATGGTAGGTATCCGGTACCTATATACACTGTAGCGTACCTAGCTGAGAAATATCTTAAATAACAATACCACCGCCCAAACATCGCTCGCCATCATATATCACTACTGATTGCCCCGGGGCAACCGCGCGCTCTGGATTCTTAAATTGAAGTTCCCATCGCTCGTTAGCCTGTATAAGTGAACACTCTGCCAGTGGCGCCCTGTGCCGTACCCGAACCTGAAACGCGCCTTCGTCTGGCGGAGTGTTTATCCAGTGCACGTTCGCAAGTTGGATATTTGGTTTCCAAAGGCTTGCATCATTCAAGTTCGTCGTCACGTACACTTCATTCTTTTCCATATCCTTACCCACAACATAATACGGTAACCCTCCACCAAGTTCGAGGCCATGGCGCTGCCCGATGGTGTAAAAAATCGCCCCGTCATGCTGGCCTAATACCTTCCCTGTTTGCGTATCAATGATAGGCCCTGCTGTTTGCTCAACATACTGGCTAAGAAATTCTCGAATACCAATTTGCCCCACAAAGCAAATACCCTGGCTATCCTTTTTACCGGCGGTATATAAGCCACGTGCTTTCGCCATTTCGCGTACCTCGGGTTTTGTATACTCACCAAGGGGAAAAAGCGTTTTTTTCAAGGCTTCTTCGGTTACTCGGTATAAGAAGTAGGTCTGGTCTTTGTTTGTATCTTTTGCTTGAAGTAATCGCCCTTCGTGCGTTCGGGCGTAATGTCCTGTTGCAATACAATCAGCGCCATCTTCAAGGGCGGTTTCAAGGAATAATTTGAACTTTACCTCTTGGTTGCACATAATATCGGGGTTTGGCGTGCGTCCTTGGCGGTATTCATCAATCATGTACTCAACCACTTTATGGCGATACTCGGTTTCAAAATCATACACCTTGAAATCTATCCCTAGCTGCACAGCGACCCGCTTTGCATCAGCGAGGTCATCCGCCCAGGGGCAACGCATACCAGGAAGGTCTTGCGTCCAGTTTTTCATGTAGATACCCGTAACCTCATAGCCCTGCTCAACGAGTAACGCTGCTGTCAATGATGAATCCACACCGCCACTCATCCCTACATACACTTTCTTCACGATGAAGCCCCCAGGTAAAATGCGCCTATTTTTACTATCTCTCCCCCAGCTAGCCACCAGCCACGAGGAGTAAGCCACCACCAACCACTCCAGTCGGCATCTTTTGTAACTGGATAGTTACGAATGACGACGGCATCAGCAGTTTTATTGAACTCAAGACTTGCACGACGTTGATGGTACCCAGAGGTAACAAGAATAACGTCGTGAATATCATTGTCGGTAAAAATTGATTGAGAATTCTCAGCGTTCTGCTGTGTATTGGCGGCCTCCTCATCAATAAGAATAGCCTCTGGCGCAATGCCAGCAGCAATCGCCTGTTCCTCCATAGCAGCAGCATTGCTTGGACCCGACTTATCAAGCGCCGCGCCAGATAGCACAAGCGTATCAGCCCATCCGTTCTTTATAAGCTGGATACCAGCATTGGTTCGCGCTACCGTATCACCACCGCTAACCACCACCACGGCGTCGGCCTCTGTACACCCCGATCCTTCACTCGGAGTTTCCGTACACCCAATAAAACTATTCGGCTGTAAGTAAATGCTTATTGCAATAACAGCAGCGAAAAAAACCACGGGGAGTAATAATAGGTACTTCATTATTTATTCTTCCTCGCATATTCTGCCGTAAGTACGGTAATAATATGCGTAGCGGCGCGTACGGTATTCTCTTCGTTCGAGAGCTTACCCAGAGTAATGCGAAGGCTCCCGTCGGCCACTTCAGGGGCGAGGCCAATACCGGTCAGTACATGCGAGCGAGTACCCTTATTTGCTGCACACGCGCTCCCTGTAGCCAGAAGAACCCTCTTCGCTTCTAGCGCGAACACCACCCTCTCCGCATCAATCCCTGGAAAAGAAATATGCAAATGCCCTGCGAGCCTATGGCGCTCGTGTCCTGATACTACGGCTGTAGAAAAAGTTTGAGTAAGGTGTCGCTGCAACATATCGCGCAGCTTCATAAGCCTGCTTGATTCGAATTTACGATGCTGCGAGGCGAGTTCAAGCGCCTTAGCGAAGCCAATAACTCCCGCTACGTTCTCTGTGCCGCTCCTTAGACCACGTTCCTGACCCCCACCAAGAACCAGAGGCCGAAGTACCACCGACGAAGCCGACCACAATAAACCGACCTGTTTTGGGCCGTATATTTTTGCCGCGTTAAGGGTAAGAAGGTCAACGCCAAGCCGCGCAACATTAATATCAAGCTGCCCCGCTCCTTGGGACGCATCTGAATGAAGATAAAGGGGAGTGTGATCACCGCGAGCAAGCCGCGCCTGACGCTCCTGCTTAATTACCTCGGCGATCTCTCGCAGCGGCTGAATGGTGCCAAGCTCGTTATTCGCAAGCGCAATACTCACAAGTTGCGTGGTAGGCTTCAAGGCATCCCGAACGGACACTGCGGACACCATACCCGTAGGAAGTGGCTCAAGTAGCGTAACTTCCTGCTTCTGTTTAGCCGCAGCCAACACAGCGTGATGTTCAATACTACTTGTAATGACGTGCCCATCCACGCTAGCAAACGCTAGGTTGATAGACTCTGTTGCACCAGCAGTAATAATAATATCGTCACCCTTCGCCCCAATACACTGTGCAATTACCTGCTTTGCCGCTTCGTATTCACGACGTACCGCTATAGCTGGCGCATACGGTGCAGAGGGGTTATAAAATGCATCTGAAAAATACGGCTGCATAGCCTGCAAGACTTTAGAGTCAAGCGGGGTCGCCGCTGCATGATCAAGATATATAACCTCAGTGTCCATATCTTCTATTATAGCTTATGCTGCACGCTGATCTTCGGCACTATAGAGGGTTTCGAGTAGTTTCTCCTCGTATTTTATAGCGCTCTCAACGAAAAGCTCAGGCTCACCTGGCTGAAAGGGTACATCATCCCCGTTAGATCGTTTATACAATGAAGTGGGCGTTGCCTCAATGTGGATGACTGTCGTTTGTCGCTGGCCGTTGGTTGTCTCAAAAAACCAATCGTTATTATCGTGGTACCAAAATCGTTGCCGCACAGTGTCGGAGGCGCGCGCGTGCAATGTACCGCCAATAGTAGCCTCTCGCTCCCGTAGCTCCTCTACGGATGTTTTCTTTACGCCTACAAAGGGACGAAGCTGTAGAGCAAACAAGCGGTTCTTGGAAGGTCGATGCGTTTTTGCACGGTAGTGTGCAAGACGATTTTGAATTTGGCCAACGATCGCAAAAGCCTCAGGCTGGGTCTCGGGGGTATAGTGAAGTTCATCTGCTATGCGCAGAGACTCCTGAAGTGGTGATTCCGATGGAATGCGATATAAGTCTTTTTCTGGTTTCATACTATAGTGACATTAAGAAAGCGCAAAAAGCGCTGTCGCATTGTGCGTTGTTGCCTGAGCTATTTCTTCAAGCGAAAGACCCCTCCGCGCGGCTAGGTGTTCCGCTATAATTCGCACATATGCAGGCTCATTTATTTTACCACGATATGGCTTAGGTGTCAAAAATGGCGCATCGGTTTCAAGAACAAGCGACTCAAGCGGTATAGCATCAAACATTGCCTGCTGATCCTCATCTTTCGTGAAGGTACTAATGCCATTAACCCCAATGTACAACCCTCTGTCGAGTGCTTTTTGCAGGTTCTCAGCCGAATCGGTAAAACTATGCAGCACACCACGAAGCCCCTCGAAGCTGTCAAAAATAGGCCAGAAGTCATCAAAGGCTTCCCTAACGTGAAAAATAACCGGTAGATTGTTATCCGTAGCAACACGCAGCTGTGCCTTTAACGCGGCAATTTGCGTTTGCTTATCGCTGTGTGTGTAAAAATAGTCGAGACCAACTTCACCAATGGCAACAACTCTATCATTTTGAGCAAGCTCCGCAATATCCGCGTGGCTGTTTTTCGTATCATGGGGGTGCACCCCAACAGCAGCATACGCTGCGTAGCGCCCCGATTGCGTAAACGCTATCGCCAGGCGAGAGCTCTCCTCACTCGTGCCCACACATAGTAGTCTCGTTACTTCAGCTTCCGCTGCACGCGCAAGGACTTCATCCACTGAAAGTTCATACGCCTCGTGTATATGACAATGGGTGTCAACAAACATTATGACTTCGCCGCGTGAGGGTCAGGGGTGTGAATATATTTCTTCGGGAACAACACACTATCAAGAGGCTTCACTACACCACTTTCAAACGTTGCGTGAATGGATTCAGCGGTATTCGGTAAGAATGGCACAAGCAGATCACCAATTTGCACAAGTGCGCCTGCGCAGTGTGCTAACACCTCGGATAGGTGCGCCTCAGCCTCAGGATCCTGTTCACGTCGCTTAGCAATTTCCCATGGCTTTACGTTGTCAATATACTGGTTTAGACTGCGCACCATGTTCCAGACCTCATCAATAGCTTTGTTGAACTCAAGCGCCTCCATTGCCTGGTGGTAGGCTGTCATGTCGTGCTCGGTTTGGTTTGAATCACCAATTACCCCTGCTTGATAGCGAGTAATCATACCGGCGACACGACTTATAAGGTTACCTAAATCGTTACCAAGTTCACCGTTATACGCGTTTTCAAATTTCTCCCAAGTAAAATCACCATCATCAAGCGTTGGGATGTGGCGAGAAAAGAAGTAACGAAAAGCATCAAGCCCGTAGGTATCAATAATTTCATTTGGGTCTATACCGTTCCCTACCGACTTACTGATTTTTGCGCCGCCGACATTGATAAATCCGTGAACCAACAAGCGCCTTGGCAACTGAAGCCCAATACCAAGAAGCATAGCTGGCCAAATCCCGGCGTGGAATCGCAAAATATCCTTACCAATCACTTCGACGTCAGCAGGCCAGAAGGTAGTGTACTCTTGGACCCGATCCGGATAGCCAATAACAGTAATGTAGTTAGCTAGAGCGTCCAGCCACACATACATAACTTGCTCGGGATCATCAGGAACCGGAATCCCCCAGGTAAGGTTCTTTTTCGGGCGTGAAACACTTACGTCGACAAGCCCGTCTTTTATTAGCTCAAGAAATTCCTTCTTTCGAAATTCTGGGACAATCTGCATAGTACCATCGTTAATGGCTTGTTTTATCTGGTCTGTAAAAGCGCTGGTTTTAAAGAAGTAATTTTCTTCACTTACTTGCTGATAGGGTGCCTGATGATCAGGGCAAACACCACCCGTTGCCTGCACCTCTTTATCCGTGAAGAACGCTTCATGCCCAATACAATACCAGCCGCTATAGGTACTTTTGTAAATGTAGGGCTTTAGCTGCTTCCAGATATATTGAACCGCTTCTACATGATGGTCATCGGTGGTGCGAACGAAATCAGTATACTGTGCGCCTACTTTTTTCATAAGCGCCTCGAAGTTTACATACATGGTATCTGTGAAGGCTTTTGGAGTAAGGTTTTGCTCAGCAGCCTTTGCGGCAATCTTATTACCGTGCTCGTCAGTGCCAACTTGAAAACGGACTTCGTGCCCATTCTGTTTTTGGTAACGTGTCCAAATATCTGCAAGCAAATAACCAAGTGCATTACCGATATGCGGTGCTCCATTCACATACGGAATAGCCGTGGTGATGTACATTTTTTTCTGAGGGGTTTCCATTCCCTATATTGTAGCAAATTTTATAGTAAAGCGTACTAGAGTGCGCCCATAGTGTAGATAGACTCTACAGTTTCGGAAGAAAGACCATAGTTGTAGATGCGCACATCATCAATATCACCACCAAAACTATAGTTATTACTCCACCCCCCGCGCCCTATGAATACATTGTACGCGGAACTACCTAGTGATTGGCTAAGGTTTTTGCTTTGTACTTGCTGGCCATCCATATAAAGAGCCGACGTCTGGCCATCGTAAGTGAGCGCTACATGCGTCCACTGGCCAATTGGAATCTCCGGAGTTGTCATACCGGAATAGGAGGCTCCATACCATAACCGTGAGCCAATCCTTGAATTAGACTTTGCCAAATGCATTTGGAAGCCATTATATTCGGTCCCTGAAGTCCAGTCACGCGAGTTCGAGATAAGTGAGCCATATGAGTTTCTCGAGTCGCCTGCCCATTTAATCCACATCGAAACGCTCAGCGTATCTAGAGGGAAATTATAGCCCGTATCAATACTATTCACTGTAGTGGTACTAAACGAGTATGCCCCATTTAAGCTCCCGTCTTCGCCTGTTGTGGATGTAGCCCCATCAATAACCCCGTTATGCCCCTCGCCGCTCGAATCAACCGCGCCACCATTTAACTTCCACCAGCCAACAACTTTACCCCCAGTACCACCCGCCGCGATTGATGGGTCGGTGAGCAGGCACGCTTCTGGGGTCGAGCCCTTCGTGAAGGCGGTTTCAACTGATGCCCTATTTGCTGCTGGATTCCAGGCGCGTATGCAATAGTTTACGCCTGCGGTAGTAACATCAAGGATATTCCCTTGTGAGGGGGTAAAGGTAATTGCACTAGCACCCGTATCTTCAGAATAATAAGCCGTCGGCACCCCGCCGTTTTGCACCATGTGGCTCGCGAGAATACCTTCGAGGCTGTCGACATCAGAGAGAAGCGCCTTATCCCGCGCATCACGCTGAACGCCGGTGTAACTTACAATACCTACTGCCGCCAAGATACCAATAATAGCAATCACAACAATCAATTCAACTATTGTAAATCCATAATTAGTACCGCGTATCATGTAGTACTAGTGTAGCATACCGCTTATGACAACGGGATTAAATGCCGTTGTAGTTTGTCCAGTCGGTCGCCAGATCAAAGCCTTCTGGATGAACGAGGGCAAAGCCACCTGTGTCATACACCTTCCCTGGGCCTAGGCTTGTTTCTACAATAGAGCATCGTGGGTATCGCGCATAATTTGCTGCGATAAGTATATACCCCTGCGCGTCAACTTTCGCACCGTCTGGGCGAACCGTGTAGTAGCCACCCTGACCACAAGCCTGCATAACAACGCCCATAGGAAGGTCGTAATATGTCTCCCGATGCACAACACCTCTGCTGTCAACGAACTGCTGCGCGCCTCTTGATTTCGTAAGCCCTGTACCATCGTTGTATAGCCCAATTACCTCAATTTGTTTTACGGGGTGCTTTGTAGTAATACGGGTTATTTCGGTACGATATAGTTCGACACCTTCTCGGATTTCTACTTCGTACGTAATATTCTCAACCCCATTTACCCCCTTACTAGTGACTTCCCGATAGCCAAGCGGTCTATCGGCATCGTAGACGATTTCTGAAGCGTACGAAATAGGCGCATCAAGGGTAATCGTTTGCTTTCCTTCACGCCAGATACGAAAGGTAAGACCATTAGTAATGCGCGTCGTAAGGCCCGTAGACACACGATCTTTCTCGCCAAGAATAATCTGCTTTTCTTCAAGAAACTCTTGGACAGTTCCCGCATGGGTGTACAACTGCACAGTACGCCCATATAGATCTACGGTTATTGGGGTTGCGCGTTTTATTGTTACCACCAAGCCTGCTCCATCGTACACTATATCTGTCGAGCGAGTGAGCATGAGTATATCCTCAGCCTGCAACACCACCCCAACGTCACGGACAATTTGTAGCGGGGTTTGATATGCACTTACCGTTGCAATGCGTGTAGCCCCATCTTCAATAATTACCGGCCGTGCTCGATAAATATTA
>DODJ01000066.1:2655-3117 GCA_003545655.1 Candidatus Saccharimonadota bacterium | reverse complement strand
AGTGCCCCGAAGTTGTAGCGTGGTATGCGGGTGGTCGCCGTGCATCGTGTCACCAGTTTGAGCGAGCGATCACTGAGGTCGTAGACAACGCTCAGTGGCACGATGAGGCGAGTTACTTCGTGAACGAGCTGGTGCCGCGGCTGGGTGTTGGCCAGCAGCGTGAGCTGGTGCGCCAACTAATGTTCAGCGTCGAGCTCTGACCGCCTTCGCCGGGGCTCTGAGATCACTCTCGGAGCCCCGGCACATACCACTTCAAGTAATACCCCTAGCCAAACAGGGGTTTTTTTGTTACAATACCCCAGGTAAAAACGAATAGGTATACCCGAATACGGTACAGCTATGCACCTTTAATTCATTCTTTTGGTGATGTATGTAAAGCGTAGATTGGCTTGCTTTTGCGCCCTTATCTATGCGAAATGAGCCCATCCGGCTCGGAACGGCCTCATCGTCTAACGGTTAGGA
>DODJ01000066.1:1885-2298 GCA_003545655.1 Candidatus Saccharimonadota bacterium | reverse complement strand
CGATTCTCCGTGAGGTCACCAAGCGCACTTAGATCACCAAAAGAAGTAATTAAAGTAACTACAACATTATAACGACATAAGAAGGGCGTTTTATACTATGGCAATCGTATTTAAGCGAACAAAAATTTTAGCAACGGTCGGGCCTGCAACAAGTAGCCCAGAAATGCTCGAGAAACTTATCGCAGCTGGTACAAACGGACTTCGCTTAAACTTTAGTCATGGTGACTACGATGAGCGTACGCAGCAAATTAAGTGGATTCGCGAGGCGAGCGCAAACATCGGTAAGCCGGTCGCTATTTTACAAGACCTTCAGGGGCCTAAGATCCGTTTGGGCGCATTAAAAGATAACCATTTCGAAGTAAATAAGGGTGATGAAATTATTCTTGACAATGCGGTAACCGAACATGACGGTT
>DODJ01000066.1:0-1576 GCA_003545655.1 Candidatus Saccharimonadota bacterium | reverse complement strand
ATGCGGTAACCGAACATGACGGTTCAGCAGCGCTCCCGGTTCAATATAACTTGGCTGAAAAAGTACAAGTAGGCGAGCCAATCTATATCTTCGACGGAAAAGTACGTACAACGGTTGTTGCGATACCTTCAGAAACGGCGATTCAATTACGAGTTGAGAACGACGGTATTCTCATGAGTAAGAAAGGTATTAATCTCCCTGATACCGATTTTGGCGGCGATATCCTTACCCCCAAAGACCTTCGTGATATTGAATACGGATTTACGCAAGATATCGACTATGTTGCGCTTAGTTTTGTACAAAGCCCAGACGATATTCACAACCTCCGTCAGATTCTTGTTGCTGGCGGCTCGAATGCGCAAATTATTGCCAAAATTGAAACCAAGGCAGCAATAAAAGACGAGGTAATGGAACAAATCGTTAAGGCAACCGACGGTATTATGGTGGCGCGTGGTGATCTTGCGGTCGAGGCTGGCGCTGAGATAGTTCCTATTGTTCAGCGAAAACTCCTTGCTTTGTGCCGTAGGCATGGAAAATTGAGCATTGTAGCTACACAAATGATGGCAAGTATGGTTGATAATCCCGAGCCAACCCGCGCCGAAGTAAGCGATGTGGCGAACGCAGTAATTCAAGGTGCTGATACCGTAATGCTCTCTGACGAGACGGCAAACGGTTCGTATCCGCTTGAAACCGTTGCGGCGATGAAAAAGGTAATTTTATATACCCAAGAACATTCTCCCGTTGCTCCGATTCACGATATTATTGCAAAGAATGTGCAACTTGATGCCATTGGTACTGCTGCTGTAACACTTGCGGAACAATTGAAAGTAGCGGCAATTATTGCCGAAACGAAATCAGGTGCGACAGCTGCAACTATTGCCGCTCATCGGCCAAACCTACCGATTATCAGCGTGACTAGCGATAGGAAGGCCGCACAACAACTGGTGCTGAGCTATGCAAACCGTTGTTATGTACGCCCTGACAGCCCTGAAGCTGGTTTTGACCTTTTTAAAGAGCTGAAGGAAGAGGGGTACTTTGGTGAAGGTAAGGCAAGAGTGATCATTGTCAGTGGTCAGCAGCCCGGAGTTATCGGGACAACCGACACTATAAAAGTTCGTAGTCTTGAATAACGTAAAAAGTACTTTTGATTGTCGTAAATTGCACCGCTTCATAGTACAATAAGACTAAGTAAGAAATAGGGTGGGGAAATGACCTTCTTTAAAAGGACAGTAAAGACCGTTCCGATTGACAGAAAAACCGTGCTTGTGCGGGCAGATTATAATGTACCACTAGATACTAAGGGTGCTATTAGTGATGACCTTCGTATTCAGGCAAGCCTTCCTACCTTACGCTATCTCCTAGAGCATCAATGCAAAGTAGTGGTTATGAGCCACTTAGGGCGGCCTGAGGGGCGGGACGAATCGCTTTCACTTGCTCCTATAGCGGAACGCTTGGAAGAATTGTTAAACGTGCCTGTTATGTTTGTAGAGGACGCTATTGGGGATACGGTGGTACAGGCGGTTAAGAGAGCGCCGAAAAATACCATTGTGCTACTTGAAAACCTTCGGTTTTACCC
>DODJ01000078.1:291-4303 GCA_003545655.1 Candidatus Saccharimonadota bacterium | reverse complement strand
CAATGGTTCGGCAACCTCGTGACCATGAAATGGTGGAACGACCTATGGCTCAACGAAAGCTTTGCCAATATGATGGAGTACGTTGCTATAGACGCACTCCATCCAGACTGGAATATATGGCTCGACCATGCTGCCGGCGAGGTGATAAGCGCCCTGCGCCGTGATAGCCTTGACGGTGTACAGGCCATTCAAACCGATGTGCATCATCCTGACCAAATTAGTAGCATTTTTGATCCCTCTATCGTATACGCGAAAGGGGGTAGACTTCTACGAATGCTCCAGGCATATATGGGCGATGATGATTTTCGCACGGGGCTTACCTCTTACTTCACTAAACACGCCTACACCAACACCTCCGCTGACGATTTATGGAACGCCCTAAGTGCATCCTCTGGTAAAGATATATCAGGGTTTATGCATGCCTGGATTACCCAGCCGGGTTTTCCAGTAGTCCATGTACGTAAAAGTGGCGATATGCTAACACTTACGCAGGAGCAGTTTTTCATAGGCGAACATGCCAACACTGCCCGGAAGTGGCCAATACCCCTTCATGGCAATTCAAAAAATATCCCAGAACTACTCGAGACGACCGATACGCAGTTCTCGTACTCTGACAATGAAGTGTTCCAAATCAACCAGGGTGGTACTGCTCATTTTATTACACACTACGACAAAGCAACCCAAGCTGAAATATTAGAAATTCTCCCTTCCCTTCCAGCAATTGACCGACTCCATTTTCTTCATGAACAAACGCTTCTAGCTCAAGCTGGGATTATCCATTCAGCAGAGCTTATCCCAATACTAGAAAGATACAAAGACGAAACCGAAGAGACGGTATGGAGCGTCATGTCGCTCACAATTAACGAGCTAAAGCGCTTCGTGGAGACGGATGAATCGGCCGAAAAGAACCTACGGAGGTTTGTTGGTGATCTATCACTTGCGCAATACACCCGTCTAGGTTGGTCTGAAAGCAAGGGTGAACCCGAAAACGACACAAAGCTTCGTAGCCTCATTATTAGCCTGAGCCTTTATGCCGAGATACCCGATGCACTTGAGCAGGCGAAAAAACGCTACGACTCTACCCCTCTGTCTTCGCTCGACCCCGAACTCCGTACCGCAATTTTAGCAAACGCTGTGCGACAAAATGCTGGGCCAGCAGTTATAGATTCACTTCTCGAAGCGTACAGGCAAGAGCAAAACAGTGAAGTGCGTGATGATATTACCGCAGCGCTTACCGCAACTAAAGATGTAGATACAATTAAGCGTTTCAGTGCGCTCATTAAGGACTCGTCAGTGGTGCGCCCCCAGGACTTTCTTCACTGGTTTGTGTGGCTTTTGCGTAACCGATATGGCCGTGAGTATATGTGGCAATGGACTCGTGATGAGTGGCAGTGGCTAAAGAAGACCTTCGTAGGTGACTCACACTATGATATGCTCCCCCGCTACATTGCGAGTTCACTCGTCACTACCACTCAACTGGAAGAATTCATCTCATTCTTTGAGCCCCTTAAAAATGATGTCGCCCTAGAGCGCACAATTACCGTAGGTGAAACAGAACTGCGCGCGAAGGTAGCGCTAATTACTCGCGACGGCGCTCTCGTCCGCAAGCGACTCGTCGAGCTCTAGATACGTAATTCTACCCTCCCTTGTAACCTCCGCTACAGCAAGGAGCCTATTACTAAAAGATCGCTGCGACTTCTGAGCATATGCCTCGGCAGCTTGCTCCATCCTTTTTCGTTTAGCGCGCGTTATTGCTGCAAAACCACCACCTTGACCAGTAGACGAGCGGTATTTCACCTCTGTGCATACAAGCCTTTCCTCGCTTACGGAAACGATATCGATTTCACAATAGCGAGTGGCCCAGTTTCTATCCAACAGTATGTGTCCGTTTTTCTGCAGATATCGAGCGACTTCTTCTTCCGCTTTCATGCCGGTATGTGTAGTTGACACCTTCTTTCGCACTAAAGTGTTTGGTTTCGTTTCGCCAATATGTGCAGCAATAGGGGCAAACGATGTACGATGGAGGGGCGTAATACCAAACCGCTGTATCGCCGCTTGATGCGCGGCGGTTCCGTACCCCACATGCGAACCAAACGAGTATCCTGGGTATATCGTATCTTGTTGCACCATGTAAGTATCGCGGGCAACTTTAGCGATGATCGATGCCGCAGAGACTGCTGGTATAAGCAAGTCGGCCTTCTTGAGAGTTGTGACATATGCGCCCTTAGATGTGTTTGAGAGGAAATTGATTGTACCATCAATAATAATCTCATGGTAAGAAGCCGTAACTTGTTCAACAGCCCTGCGTGTGGCGAGTCGTAAGGCTTCACTAAGCCCAATGGTATCTATTTCTTTGTTTGATACCCACCCAAGCCCCCAGCCGGCAGCGTGCTTAAGGATACTGTCGTTTAGCTCGAGGCGTCGCTTTTTAGTAAGTTTCTTGCTGTCCGTCAGGCCTTCAATGGGTGCATCGAGTACCACCGCGCCAACTACAAGTGGCCCCGCCCATGGGCCCCGCCCTACCTCATCAATCCCTAGAATCATACTATCTAGTATACGTGTGAATAATAAAAATATCCCGCATTTTTGTGCGGGATAGTGTATACAACGAGTAGAGTGTCTATTGCTCGGCGTGGCGCGCTTCGACTTCCGCCTGCTTCGCAGCGAGGTCCGCGTCTTCAGCGGCCTTTTCAGCAGCCTTCGCCTCGGCAGCGGCTTTAGCTTCTTCCTTAAGGCGAGCAGCTTCCTCTTCGGCATGAGCATCGTGAATATTATTTACACCCTCACGGTCAAAGTTAACCCCCTTAAGGCGAGCGCTTTTACCGCTGCGGTTACGGAGGTATGAGAGGTAATTGCGACGAACTTTAGCGCGACGTACGATTTCAATTTTCTCCACAAGAGGGCTATGGACGAGAAAGCTTTTCTCGACGCCAATACCGCTTGCTACCTTACGAACGGTGATGCGAGCGGTGTGTGACTTATTACGATCAACACGAATAACCACACCCTCGAACATCTGGATACGCTCTTTGTTGCCTTCTTTAATTTTCTGGTATACCTTTACGGTATCGCCACTTTTTGCGTCGACAACCGCAGCCTTGCGCTGCTCGCTGTTCACTTTTTGAATTAGTGCAAAACTCATTTCACTTCACTCGCTTTAATTATTAGATACAATCAGTGGTTTATTATACCAGTAATTGGTTTAAATTGGAAGCCCCAGCGACTAAATTACCCTGTTTACTTCCTCAATCGTTGTCTCGCCCCGCAGCGCAGCAAGGACACCGTTCTCAAGTAACGTTACCATCCCTTCCTCGCGGGCTTGTTTTTCTATTATCTCAGCATGCACGTCCGTTGTGTCGCCGCGAAGAAATTTCTGTATATTTTCGGATACAACAAGCTGTTCCATCAGTATCATACGACCGCTATAGCCAAAGGGTGAGGCTTCACTTGCGACAGGCCGATACAACTGAATATTCTCGAGGTCCGGCTTCTCTACATGTGCTGGTACATCCTTCAACACGGTGCGTATCCACTGCTTCGTAGCTTCGTCTGGCTCGTACGCCTCTTTGCTGGTATCATCGAGCCGCCGCACTAATCGCTGAGCAATAAGTAGCCGTATTGCGGTACTGAAGATAGGGTTTACCCCAATAAGATCAATCATCCTACTAAACGCCGCCGCCGTAGTGTTAGCGTGGAAAGTCGACAAGACAAGATGCCCAGTAATTGACGCCTGTATAGCTGTGCGTGCAGTATCTGCATCGCGAATCTCACCAATCATGATAACCTCAGGATCCTGCCGCATAAGTGAGCGCAACGCGGCTATGTAGGTAAAGTCCTGTGCTAAATTCAACTGGCCCTGATTCACCCACATGAGATTCTGCTCCACGGGATCTTCTACAGAGGCAATGGCCACAGAGTTCGAGTTTTTCTCCAATAAAAAGCCAATGGAGGCATAAATAGCGGTGGTCTTGCCTGATCCGGTAGGACCGGTGAGCAGGATGAGGCCGGTGGG
>DODJ01000078.1:0-214 GCA_003545655.1 Candidatus Saccharimonadota bacterium | reverse complement strand
GCGAATCTCACCAATCATGATAACGTCAGGGTCAAGACGAAGCACCGAACGTAAATGATCGGCAAAGTTTTGTCCGTCCGTCGTATTTACAGGTACCTGCGATACACCGGGAACACCAAACTCGATAGGGTCTTCTAAGGTAATGATTTTTCTGTCCGGCGTATTTAACGAACTAATCATACTATAAAGGGTGGTTGACTTACCACTTCCTGTT
>DODJ01000033.1:3796-6021 GCA_003545655.1 Candidatus Saccharimonadota bacterium | reverse complement strand
CCCTCTGTCACTTTCACTCCTGACGCTCTACCGTCGCTCACAATGATTTCGTCAGTAGTGGTATTAAGGTGAATAGTTACTTGTCCTGAATCAACATATTTCTGCAACTCATGCTGTAGTACATCACTCGCCTTAACAGTACTACGGACAAGCAAATCAATATGCGTCGCATACCGAGTAAGAAAAATGGTTTCCTGTATAGCAGAGTTCCCTCCGCCGACAACCGCCAAGGTTTTATCACGATAAAAGGCCCCGTCGCATGTTGCGCAGTAATGAACCCCTCGACCGTACAGTTCTTTCTCACCAGGAACTCCTAGCTTCTTGTAGTCACTCCCCGTAGCAATGAGTACTGCCTTGGCCTTAACGTCTTGCCCGTCAATTGTAATAATCTTATATTTTCCTTCTGATCGTATCGATGAGGCATCACCAAATTCTATGTGGGCGCCAAACCGCTCAGCTTGTTTTTCGAGCTGGCTCGCTAGATTCATCCCCTCGATACCCTCGGGAAAGCCAGGGTAGTTATCTACCTGGTCGGTAATAGCAGCCATACCTCCAATTGTTGCTTTTTCGTAGAGCACCGTGTCAATATCCTCACGAGTAGTATAGATTGCTGCAGTAAGTGCGCTTGGACCAGCACCGATCATTACAACGTCACGAATCATCTCTGCCATATTAGTATGCTCCTGTTTGATAGTATTGAAGTAGTTCCTGCGGAATTTCAGGGGCTGCAATTGCCTCTGGTGTTGGGATAACCATCAGTACAAACTTAATTGGAGTATTCGCGGGGATATCATCACCACTACCCGTCTCGCCATACGCCAAGTCTGATGGGATAGTGAGCTCGCGAATACCGCCGACCTTCATTCCCTCTACGCCCTCAGACCACCCCTGAATAACCGACCCTGGCGAAACCGCAAAAGGCGCCTTGAGCCTATCGCCTTCTATCGAGCTGTCAAAAACAGTACCCTCTGGGTTCCAACCGATATAGTAGGCAGTAAAACTAGAATCAGCGGTAAGCGTTTCACCGTCACCAATAATAAGGTCTTCAGTCGTAAGCTCAGTAACCGCATCCTTGTTAAATGCAGACACTCGGCTCTGATAGGGGCTAAATAGAGGATAGTATTTTTCCGAAAGCTCAGCCGCCTGAGCGTCGACTTTCTCTTGGTACACCTCGTAGTCCGCCTGATACTGCGCCGATAATTCGTTAATTCGTGCCTGATCCACAGCTTGATTTTCGTTTGCAAATACAATCGCTACAAACGAGCCGATTGTCCCCACTGCCATGAATACGGCAATTATCCATATCCCTATACGTTGTGTTTTCGTTGCTGCCATTACACCACTTTCCCTTCCGTTTTCTCTATTACCCTTGCTATTACGTGGTTAACCACTCCATTGGCATCCTCTGCAGTAAGTGTTTTATCATACGAGGCAAGCTGTATCCTAATGGTGATATTTTTAGTAGAAGTGCCCTCTCGCTGATATATATCAACTGGTTCCAAGCTTGATATATACGGCTCTTCCGCAAGCACCGCAGCAGCAGTATCAGCTATATCCGCAAACGGTGTTTCCTCCGAAACCTGGAAACAGACATCGCGTTCGGTACCCGGATAGCGACTAAGCGGTGTGTACACACCCCCTTGCTTCTGAGAAGCCTTAAGTAACGCCCGCGTCCGTACTTCAAATCCAGCGGTGTACTCAGGAAGTTTAAAACTCCTCCTCACCTTAGTAGTATACTCACCGACCACCCCTAGTACTTCACCCGTAAGCACCGATTGCACCTCAGCGCTACGGAGTGACTCAAAGGGAGCAGCGACGCCGTCTTTCTTTTCCCGTAACGGTACGTACCGCACCGCTACACCAAGCGTTGTACATAGATACTCAAGAAGGTATTTTGCCTGATAATAGGCATCGCCCGAATGCTTGGACGAGGTTACCGTAAGAGCAAGACTATCCACTTCGACAGGTACCGCTTCTTCATTTAAACCGAACGACTTCTGATGAACTTTGTTACATTCAAACAATGCGAATGAGTCGTACCCAGCCCTTATATTCGCGTGAATGTGTGTAAGCAAGCTAGGTGTAAGGCTTTGGCGGTAATACTGAAGGTCTGGACTAATACTATTCACCACCCTGTAGGCGTTGTTCTCTTGCTGCCCGGCTTGACGGAGTACATTTCCATGCACAAAGCTATAGGTAAGCACCTCGTTTGCGCCCGCTCGCGC
>DODJ01000033.1:0-3391 GCA_003545655.1 Candidatus Saccharimonadota bacterium | reverse complement strand
AATAGTATCAAAGCCAGCAAGCCGGCCTACCTCTTCTATTATGTCTTCAGGTATATGAATATCCCCGCGCCAGTACGGTACTGTTATTGTCGCTGTTAGCCCATCAAACTGTACCTTGAACCCAACGTTTTCAAGAAGTCCAACGATATCCTCGGCAGCAAACTGCGTACCCAACAGTGCATTTACTCGCGTCTCGTTGATAGTAACTTGACTGGCTGGCGTCTGGGCGGGATAGGCATCAAGCACCTCTGTGGCGAGTTCTGCACCCGCATACTCTTTAAGCATTCGCACAGCCTCGTGTAAGACCGGAGTAGAGAGTGGCGCCGGAATACCCTTGGTAAACCGTGTAACCGCTTCCGAAAAGATACCATGACGCATTTGGCTTGAGCGCATGTGATAAAGGTCGAACGTAGCTACCTCAAGAAGAACCGTTTTAGTTGTCGTATCGACAAGCGTGCTTTTTCCACCCATAATACCCGCAAGTCCCACCGCTGTTTCACCCGCGGCAATAACGATATCCGACGTATCTAATGTAACTTCCTTCCCATCAAGGAGGGTTAGTGTCTCGTTTTCCCGAGCACTACGTACTCGGATAGTAAAGTCGTCGCCAGCAACGGCGCGCAGCTTATCATAGTCATAGGTATGTGACGGTTGACCCGTAAGCAGCATGAGGTAGTTTGATACATCAACCGAAGCATTTATAGGGCGGATACCACTTCGCGCAAGATAGGTTTGCATCTGAATTGGTGAAGATCTTGATTCATCAATACCCGACAAAGCAACCAATTGAAACCTGTCTGAAAGCGCAGCATCTTCAATATCAACTGCCGGTGCGTCAAGAGGTGCATCAATGGACATCGCTTTAGTCGTACCAGCAAGCCAATCTGGAGTATAAAACGCTTTACCTTGAATACCAGCAACTTCACGGGCAAACCCAATAACCCCAAAGGCGTCTGGCCTATGGGTAAGCGATTTGTTTTCGATATCAAGAAGATAGTCGTCTAATTCATATAGTTCGGCAAATGAAGCACCAGGTGTGGACTGCTTGTCAATTTCCATAATACCCGAATGGTCGTCGTAAAGGTCTAGCTCTCTCGCGCTTGCAAGCATACCGTTACTCACCACCCCACGCAGTGGCTTCGCACTCAATATAAACGGTTCTGACGTACCATATGTTTCGGGAACGGTGCTGTTAGGCGGCAACCAGGCAACAAGCAACCCCGTCCGGACATTCGGGGCCCCACATACCACCTGAACGTAGCCCTTCTCATCCCGTTCTATGCCAGAGACAACTCCACCATCATCTATCTTTGTTACGCTCAAATGATCTGAGTTCTCAAGTGGAACGCACTCAACCACTTTTGCTACTAGTACACCCTTATATTTCGCCCCTATATCAATCACCTCTTCAATTTCAACAAGCCGCTCACCAATAAGCGCTGCAAGCGTATCAATATCGACAGAAATATCAACGTATTTTTTCAACCAATTTACTGAAATTATCATGATGTAAACTTCCTCAAAAATGCAAGCCGGGCTGATTCAAAATGACGCAAATCTTCAATACCGTATTTCAACATAACGAGACGTTCAATACCGCCGCCCCAGGCGAACCCTTGATACTGCGTTGGGTCAATACCCGCTTCCTCAAGTACATTAGGGTGAATCATTCCACACCCAAGCATCTCAAGCCACTCTCCTGGTTTGCCGCCAATAGTAGCTGGCTTCTCAATAGCAAATTCAAGTCCGGGTTCAGTGAAGGGAAAGTAGGCCGGTTGGGTTTTGATGCGTAATTTTTGACCGTAATATGTCTCGAAAAAGCTGCGCAGCGTGCCGAGCATATCACCCAAAGTCGCCGTTTTGCTCACGAACACACCCTCACACTGATAGAACGTGTGTTCGTGTGTCGCATCAACATCTTCATTACGGAATACACGGCCATAACTTACCGCGGCAATCTGTCCACCAGACTCCAACTTCTTTTTGCCGTCCTTTAAAATACGATGTTGCATAGTAGAAGTGTGTGCGGGGGGAATAAACCCCTCCTCGGTTCGAAACGTATCGTAGCCGTCACGAGCCGGATGGTCTTCGGGGAAATTGAGCGTACCGAACATGTGATAATCATCATCGATCTGCCGCGATTCTATCGCCTCAAAACCCATACGCGTAAAGATGTCAACAACCTTTTCGAGCTCTTTCATAAGAGGGTGCTTTGTGCCGTATTGCGTAGGAAGAAGCGACGGCGCTTCTGTATTGGGTGCCCAGGGTGCGGTTATGTCAAGTGGAATAACGGTTGCTGTCTCTAGCTGCGCAACTCGCTCATCAACAGCCGCTTCAAGAGCGACTTTCACTTCGTTCACCTTTTTACCGAACGCGCTGCGTTCCTGTGGTTCAAGCTGCCCAATATGTGCATACAGGCTGCGTAATTCTGACGCCTTTAAAACATCACGAGGAGACTCGCTGTTCGCAACCTGCTCAAGCAAGGTAGTTTTCACACCCTCAATATCTATCATCGACATAGCTTCTTCAATTATACGACAGATTTAAGAGAGAAGCGAGATAATAATCCAAATTACTATCCCTATAATCACCAACCCTATGAGTACCCACGCCCAAGCAAGACTTGTTGTCTGCTTAGTTCCTTCGACAAAGCGCGAATCGTCAACACCATCCGGCCTATCCAACTGCTTCGCCTTTTGCCGCGCACGCTCCTGTAGGTCTTTAGATATCTTCTCTTGTAGATCAGAGCGCGTATCTTGCTGCTTTAAATATAGGCTCATATATCTACTATATCAACTCCGGTAGCAAAAGGAACCGTTTATGGTATACTTGAGGGTATATTTACTATAAGGAGGGAAAATATGGCTACCAAAAAAGCCGTTTCTACAAAAAAGAAAGCTGCCACGAAGAAAACACCCACTTCTTCAAAGGTAACTAAAACGACCGTAAAGACCGCCCCTGCTACCGCCAAAAAGCAGTCTGTTGGTCAGCACGTTGACGGTGCACTACGCTCGCCACAACTATGGCGTGCTCTTGCTGCAGAATTTATAGGTACATTTCTGTTTGCCGCAGCGGTTATAGCCGGACAGGGAAGCCCATTGGTAATACTTTTCGCCGTCGCAGGAGTTGTTCTGCTTATTACTAGCGTTTCGGGTGCCCACATCAACCCAGCGGTTACCGTTGGTGCATGGGTAACACGTCGTATTGGGTGGCTCCGCGCTATCGGTTATATTCTTGTACAGTTCCTTGGTGCAGCAGTCGCATTCTTTACGCTTCGCGCGTTCCTTGGTGCAGCTACGCAACCAAGCGCAGAAGAGGCGCTTTACACCCAAGCAGCTACACTGTTTAGCGCCGTTGACCTTGTAAATATTGCCGGAAAGGAATGGTATGC
>DODJ01000050.1:1034-2677 GCA_003545655.1 Candidatus Saccharimonadota bacterium | reverse complement strand
TGCTTGGCGGAAAGCGTCGTTACCTCGGGGTCTACCAATAAAGCGATTTCTCGGTACGTAATGAGCCCCCAATTCTCCATAGCGCCAGCCGAAAAGTCAGGGAGCGCAACGTGATCTGATTTCGGAAGGGGATATGGAACGCCAAAGTAATCGTTAAAAAATTCAATACAATGGACAGCGGTATCGAGGGCGAAGTCGAGGCTACCTGGTGTCTGGGCGTGCGTTGCCCAAACAGATACCTCGACGCCATCCTTGGTGGTCGCTGTCTTTTTCTGTAACTCTCCAGCTACCCAGGCCACGAGGTAGCTACTCATAATTGGTGTCGTCTCGAATGTAGTAACAAGCGCACCGTTCTCCTCTCTTTGAGAAGCGATGGGCATATTCCCAAGTACAGTAATGTTCTTTTCGGTGGTAAGGGTCACGTCGAACGTTGCTTTTGCTTCTGGCTCATCTATGCACGGGAAAGCTTGGCGAGCATAGTGGCTCTCAAATTGTGTAGCGAGTACCTCCTTTTTTTCACCGTTTACTTCAAAATAACACGGGTATACACCGTTCATAGTGTCGGTGATACCGCCACTAAACGATACTACAATGACGTGGCTACCTCTTATGAGCCCTTGTTGTAAGAGAACTAGTTCATCGTGCGGGTCGTGACTTAGGGCTGCCTCTTTGCCATCAATAAGTGCCGAGTGGATAGTAAGGCCTTTACTGTGAAGGCGAATTTCATCATCAACGAATAGCTCTCCCTGTATAGTGACAACACCCTCGAAGGTGCGCGCTTCGCGATGAAGGGTGATAGATAGGTCGTAGTGAGTAGGGCGAAACAAGTTCGCTAATCGAGTAACAGATTTCATACTATTAATTGTAACAAAATTAAGAGTTACTGAGCATAATAGAATATATGAAACGGCGACGAGTGCTATCAGTCCTTATTACTACTAGTGTGGCGAGTGTGCTACTATTCTTGGCTATTGTGGATTCTGCGCAAAAATTAGACCGATATGAGGCGTCTTCATCGGCGCCAGCTGTGGTTAATATAGAGGGTATACACACTAAGTTAGCCAAGTTAGAAGTGAAGGGTAGGGCACCGAAAACAGGCTACTCACGAGATCAATTTGGGGGTGGCTGGGCAAAAATACAAGGGTGTAGTACTCGTGATATTATTTTATACCGAGATCTAACCAACGTAGTGCTTGACGATGAGTGCCGGGTGACGAGCGGAGTACTCCATGACCCCTACACGGGTGAGACCATCAGCTTTTCGAACCATACTGCGAGCGAAGTGCAGATTGATCACGTTGTGGCATTATCTGACGCTTGGCAGAAAGGTGCACAGCAACTGTCGGTTGAGGAGCGTAAGCAACTCGCAAATGATCCACTTGAGCTACTTGCTGTCGAAGGTGCGGCGAACCAGACTAAGGGGGACGGTGATGCGGCGACTTGGCTGCCCAAAAACAAAGCGTTTCGTTGCGAGTATATAGAACGTCAGGTCGACGTTAAAATAAAGTATGCCTTATGGGTTACGGAAGCCGAGAAGCAGGCTATGGAGCGGGTGCTTGCGACATGTTAAAAACTATTTGCGTAAAGTAAAAACATTTTGTATAATACAGACAGTACATTCCGGCCGGCAGGTCGGAATTTTT
>DODJ01000050.1:0-656 GCA_003545655.1 Candidatus Saccharimonadota bacterium | reverse complement strand
TAAACCTGAAACAACTTACCCTCGCGGTACGAACAATCGCCGATGAAAAAAACCTACCAGAAGATGTAGTGTTGTCGGTAATTGAGCAGGCAATTGCTGCCGCGTGGCGTCGGGACAATGGCGAGCGTGATCAAGAGGTGCGTGCTGAGCTGAACATCAACAAGGGAACCGCTGAGGTGTTTGTGGCGCGCGAAGTGGTCGAGGTAGTGGGAAGCGAAGCCTATGAGATTAGTCTTGAGGATGCCCGCAAAGTAAAGGCTGATGCCGAACTGGGTGACATGATTGAAGACAAGCATGAAGTAACCAGCTTTGGGCGAGTTGCAGCGCAAACAGCGAAACAGGTGGTGTTGCAGCGCCTCCGTGAAGCAGAGCGTGAAGTAGTACTTGAAGAGTTCGAAGATAAGATTGGTACAGTAGTAAACGGTACCGTACAACGGGTTGAACCACGAGTAGTGCGCGTTGAAATTGGCAAGGCGAGCGGTATTATCCCGCAAAGCGAGCAAATTCAAGGCGAATACTATAACGTCGGTAATCGTATCAAAGTGTTTATTAAAGATATTGAACGTGAAAATAGGGGTCCGCAGCTTATTCTTAGTCGTGGTAACGAAGCGTTCGTTGAATATCTTTTCCGCCAAGAAGTGCCAGAACTTGAAACC
>DODJ01000081.1:1059-6436 GCA_003545655.1 Candidatus Saccharimonadota bacterium | reverse complement strand
CCATCGGCTTCTTGGTAGTGTCTCTGCATTTATTGTGCAGGTCCTAAGGGTAGAAACTGCATCATTCGCTTTACGAAAGGACAGCGGCGGGGGAATACTTTCCGGCTCCACTACCGCAATAAAGCTCCCCGTGGTAGATATGGACAAGCTCGACGAGTATATAGAGCATGGACGAAGGACTATAGTGGTGGCAAATCTTTTGGATGAAGCCGATGAACCGATGTATCGATTGCTTGCTAGCCATAAGATAGCCGTAGCCTTACCGTTATTTCGCTCAAAGCAAATAATAGGGTATTTTCTTCTTGGTGCTCATCTGCGAGGCGAGTACAACAGCCGCGAGATACGTGCGCTGGAGACGATTTCAAGTGAGCTTGTCGTGTCTATCCAGAATGCACTCTCCGTTCAGGAGGTGCGAGACATAAACTCTCATCTAGAGCAGCGTATTGACGCTGCCACAAAGGAGCTTCGTGCAAGCAACGCTCAGTTGCAGCGGCTTGATGAGGCTAAAGATGAGTTTATTAGTATGGCAAGCCACCAGTTACGCACCCCGCTTACGAGTATTAAGGGGTACCTGAGTATGCTTATCGAAGGGGATATGGGTACTATCTCTAAAGAGCAAAAGCAGGTTTTAAATGAGGCGTTTATGAGTAGCGAGCGTATGGTGAGGCTTATAGCGGACTTCTTGAATGTTTCGCGTTTACAAACCGGCAAGTTTGTTATTGAAAAACACCCTGTCGACTTAGCCCTTCTTGTTCAACATGAGGTAAATAGCCTTAAACCAAACGCTGCAGCGCGCGAGCAGAAATTCATATATAGGGCGCCAAAAAACATTCCGCTTATGGAGCTTGATGAAAGTAAAATTCAACAAGTGGTGATGAATTTCGCCGACAATGCAATCTATTATTCAAAAGACGCTGGAACGATTACTATATCGTTAAAGAAAACAAAAAACGGATACGTTGAATTTACCGTTAAAGACCAAGGGATTGGTGTTCCGGAAAAAGAACGCACGCAGCTATTCAACAAATTCTTTAGGGCGACAAACGCACGTCGGGCGCGGCCTGATGGTACGGGTGTAGGACTATTTTTGGCAAAGAAAGTAATTGATGAGCATGGCGGCGAGATTATTTTCGAATCGAAGGAAGGTAAGGGGAGCACGTTTGGTTTTCGTCTACCCCTTTCTGTTAAGCGCCGGAAGTAATTCGGAATAATTCAATAACCAACCAGATAATAGCGATGACTACTAGGCTGGCGATAATAACCGGTTTTGCAATGCGTTTGTTATCATGCCACCACTGACGAGGTTTTGATCGATGTACTGCGGATATCTTTGTTACCGTTGGGCGTGCCGTAGAGGCATCGGCACCGCGATACTGCTTGTTACGCTTTTTCTTAGGTTTATTTGCCATAGCTATTTTTAGTATACCAAAAACCCCGCTCGAAAGGGAGCGGGGTATGGTGTCGAAGCCAGATCGCTTCAAGTCGCTTTGCGACAAGTCGAGCGGTCAGACTCTATTGGCCAAGCGCACGACGGCTGGCGATGTAGTATACAACGCTAGCAATCATAGCACCAAGACCGACAATGGCAACAATACCATCACCTGCACCAGTCTGAGGAAGCTCAGATGGGGTAACAGGAGTAACAGGTGTTACGGGAGTCTCTTTACAGTCATCAAGGTTCTTAGAGTACTTTGATGGGTTGAATTGATCCTCTTTAATGGTAACGATTTGTTTTGTAGCAAGTTCACAAACGGTGATTTCGCCAGGGTTCTTAGGAACTTCGAACACGCCCTTACAACCATCGCTGGTGGCAGTTTTGTCTGTTCCATTAACAGAAACGGTAATCGTAGCTTGAACAGTGTACTTACCAGCAGTTTTCTGCTCGTAGTCTAGCGTCTTGCTTGTCGATGTCTTAGTATCAACAACTTTACCGCTCGCGTCTTTAACGACGTAGGTTACGCGTTTGAAGGTTGCATTCTCGACGGTGTAGTTAGTAGTAAAGCGGAACTTGTTTGTGCTCAAAGTCTTAATTGAAAGTGAGTCACAGGTGTATTTTACTACTGGTTTACATTCCTTGTTCACAACGGCTTTTGCGTCGTCAGTCCGTGTGCCTTGGCCTTGCGGCTGAGCACTGGCCGTATTCACTAGTGTGTTTGTCCCACACTTAGGCAGGTTGTCATTCTTTGCTACTTTTGCGTCAAAGATAACCAGTGCATTTGAACCAGCAGTGTATGAGCCAATGTTGATACCACTTGAAAACAGATTATCGCCATCTTTTACGAATGCACCACTAAGGTTGTTGGCGTTCATGATCTTCACTGACCCAGGAACGAAACTCACACCTTCAGGAAGCATGTCTTTTAGGATGACGTTATTTGCCTGAACGTTACCGGTATTCTTGTAGGTAATACGGTAGTTAAGGGTGTCTCCGGGTTTAGCGTTTACTGATTCGACAAATTTTGAATCACCGTCTTTGCGTACATCTTTGTTAACGGTAAAGTTCTCGGTAGGGAACTGAGGCTTAACCTTAAAGTATACGTAGTTTACATATTGGAAACAGCCAGGTACTTTACCGTCTGGTCCGTTATACCCAACAAGCGCACCTTGGCTAGTTACAATGCTGTCGGGTAGGCTTTTGCCCGATCCACCGGCTGCGTAGCCGTTGTTGTAGATTTCTGCTGATCCGGGTACGTAGGTAAGATTAAAGTCCTTACTGCTATTAAAATGAATGTCATCCCAAACTTGGTTTGGGGTTGCATTATCAGCAGTAACAAAACCGCTAATAGACACATTCTTACCTGTAGTATTTGGCACAGAAGCCATAACGCGGGTATTTAGTGCGGTAAGGTTTAGGTTGGCATTTGCGTTGTTGTGTACATAGACACGAACAAGGTACTCTTTGCCAGGTTGCACGGTGATGTTGTCTTGCCAGCCGCCATCGTTAGTATTAGCAGCATCTTTTACAACAACGAAATTGCGCTCATCACCAACAACAGGGTTGTCGGTAATCGAGTTAAAGGTTATATAGTTTGCCGGGTTTGCTACGGTAAACGTAGGCCGGCTAGGGCCCCATGCGAATACAACCGCTGGTACGATAATTGCCGCGGCAATCATAGCAATAACAGCGCTGAAACGCTTAGGAGCACGGCGAATGAGTGAGGTTAGTTTACTCATAGTATTCTCCATTTCTTGGCTCTTCTCGCAGATAGAGCGAATTAATAATTAAACATAAACATAGGTATCGTTGCCAAGTTGTTAAACGCTAGGACAAATCAGATCATTACAACAGGTGCATGTCGTTGACGCGACGAGCCAAAATAGGCTCACAAGGAGCTATACTCGACGCACTATAAAGCAGTGCGGAATAAAGCTCCTTGGATAATGCTATAGAACCCTTTCGAGTGGGGCGCAGTTTTTAGGCTGCGCCCCACTCTTCCAGGGGGTTAACTGCAGAGGCCGAATTCCTTGGCCTCTTCGGTGCAGGTTTCGCCGTCACCAGGCGAAACGACTTCTCCGTGCGACGGTGGCTGCTCGGAAGGAGCAACTGTCGGGACAGGAGTAGACGATGGCCGAGGTGAAGGTGTTACCGGCGGTGCCGGCGTCTGCACCGCTGCGGGCGGCGTGTACGTCGGCTCCGGCTTACCAGCGGCGGGCGGTGAAGCCGGTTTGGTCACCGCTGGTGCTTTCCCCCCACCACCAGGCTTATTGTTGTCCTGGTTTTCCGGGTCGAGCCCGGGGTTCTTACCGGGTTGTGGCGGGTTGGGCGGCTGCGGATTCACCGGAGTAACCGGTGTGACGGGTGTGACCGGGGTCACGGGCGTCACGGGTGTGGTCGGTTCAGGCTCTGTGCAGTTGAAAATCTCCAACCGGCGATCCTCAACGTTCCAGCCAAAGCGAATCAAGCAAACGCCGTTCTTGTCCACAAAGGCGCGCACCCATGCGGGCTTGCTTTCCTGTGTGGGTGCCTGCTGCGCCACCGGTAGGCCCGTTGAGGGGTCGTAGGCAGCCGAGATCTCCCAGTTCCGTATCGAAGTCAGCGACTGCTTTCCTTCGGGGATGGAGCGCAGCAGCACCGTGTTCACCCACGCTGCGTACTTCTGGTAAAGCGCCGTCACGGTCCACGGGTCATCCTCAGACTCCTTCGTGTCAATGAAGGAGTTGATTCCGTCCTTGGCGTCCGCGATAGTCGCTTTGATCTCGTCCAGCCAGCCGCGGTTTGCCTTTGCGCCGGGCACATCCCATAGCAGCATGTCGTCGACGATCATGACGAGCTCGGTGGGGTTGCCACAAATCTCGTCATGCATCTCAGACATAACGGCCGCATCGTCACCCCCCGTGAGGGGAATGGAGACTGCGGTCGAGAACTGCTTCTTTTCCGGGTTGCCGACTTCCACCGGCCTAGTCGAGTGATCCACGAACAGGTTCGAGGAGCACAAGGCTTCAGGCGGAAGCGCATCAACCTCCGGGTTGAAGGCGATGGTGCCGGTGTCATTCTCGGCTGCGGCCGCCGATTCGGGTCGGACTCCGCCGATTCCCGAGCTCGACAATGCGCCGATGACGACGAGCGTCACACACGCAACAGCAAACCACTCGAACCACAGCATAGTAGCTGCCGGCTTGAACAATCCGACAACCACCAACACCACCAGGACACCGAGCATGACGTAGAAAACCCACGTCCACCCGGATGCCGCTGTCCACACGACCCAGAAGCCAAAGAAGGCGACAAGGGCGGTGAGAAGCGGACGGCGCACGAAGCGCCACAGCAGAACTACCACGACAAGCGTGATAGCTCCTGTGATGAGAGCGATGACGTTCATCACTCACCTCCTTGTTTGGTCTTCTTCGGCTGGGCGCTGCCCAGTGTTTTCAGGTTGTTCAGGGCTTTTCCCACCAACCCTTTTCCCAGAGACGCAAAGCGCTTCTGGAATGGGCTAGCGGTCAAGGCCTCGTTGAAGCTTGCCATCGCGGACAAACGTACGGGGTCCCCGTCGTCAATGCCGAGATGGTCGAGTGCCGCACACGCGGCCTGGTCGAGCGTCTTGTTCTCCCAGCTCATCAGCGCCGCGAAGAAAGCTTCGCGTGCCGTGAACCAGCGGTCATCACCAGGGTGAACACCGGGGGTGTCCAGCATAGCGGTAATGGCTCCGTTGACGTTGATTTCCATGTTTGTTCTCCTTGTCGGGTTGCGGGGCGGTCCCGCTAGATTTGCATCTAAACGGGCGTTTGCCCGGCTGCCCAACTGAAGGGCAGAGCTAAGCCGGGATATTCTGGCCTAGCTTTGCCCCTCAGGAGCAAGGAGAAACTGTTTCCTATAGCAAAATCAGTGCATAACGACATGCACTGTAATGATCTGACTTGTTAACGACCTCCTCAC
>DODJ01000081.1:486-758 GCA_003545655.1 Candidatus Saccharimonadota bacterium | reverse complement strand
CTGACTTGTTAACGACCTCCTCACCCTGATGTGGCCTCTTACTCCACACCCGTGAATGATGTACTTAATTTATCACAAAAATGATAAAATGTCAATGTTTTATACAATAAATTAACAAAAAGCACAAGCTTTATGGATATTGTAGCGTATACTGTACGCTATGCGTGGTGTTGCTACGCTACAGGTAGTGTATAAATAACACTTTAGGGCACTAATTTAATTAATATTTCTCAAATATTTGACAGTATTTGTCAATAGTGCTATAACCAACC
>DODJ01000081.1:0-176 GCA_003545655.1 Candidatus Saccharimonadota bacterium | reverse complement strand
TTGTCAATAGTGCTATAACCAACCCTATGCTTTGAATGCGAACAGAGAGTCGCAGCTTATTTCGTAAAAATAAGTGCATGAGAACTATTTACATGAAGGTACGGTACATTGAGCGCAAACGCGATCAACCCCACGACCCGTCGTTCAACCACCAACGTGCACTCAATTTCGAGTGC
>DODJ01000029.1 GCA_003545655.1 Candidatus Saccharimonadota bacterium | reverse complement strand
ATAAATAGTACGACCGCCGTTTCAGGAGAACGTTCAACATCCCATAACTGGAAACTGGAAAGTTCATACACCACAATGTCTTCTTGTTGTATTTGTGACAACGTACTTAAGGCCGGAGTACCGATATTCCCCACCAGCCACACCTTCCTACCCGCCGCTTCAAGCATCGATGCGATGAAACTCGAGGTCGTCCCCTTCCCCTTCGAGCCTGTTACCCCAATAATTGGAGCGGGGCATTTTTCGAAAAACTCGTTCGTCGCCGACCATACTGTACCGTCGGTTTTTATCTTATAAGGCGATAGGCCGGCGGTGCGCACCACCATATCGTAGCCCTGCAGGTGCTCGAAGGCGTCGGGTGCTAAGTAGGTTGTAACACCTTCAGGAAGTGGTCGTGATGGCGTTTCACTTTGATCAACAATGGTTATGTCGTTCGACGGGTCCTGCGACCAGTACGTATAGTTCTGCTCGCCCTCTACGCCATAGCCTGCTATCGCAATCTTCATATCTTTAGTATACCTATTCGGCTACTTTTTCAAAAAGTGGCAACAGCTTTTCGTTAAGCTCAATAAGCTCGTCGCGGTCGCCGCTACTTACTGCTGCAAGTGCCCAGGTATTGGCGGCGATAAATTCTTCAGCCACCGACATAATTTTTTCACGCGTTACCTTGCGGATCATGTCGGGTACCTTGCTGTAGTCTTTAATGCAGTCGTCGGCAAAATACCGATGCGTGTAGAAGTTACTAATTTGTGCTACTGTTTGCGCGCCCATCTGATGACGGCCTAGGCCAAACGATTGTGCCGACTCAATTTCAGCGTCACTAAGTTTACCATCAAGCACCGCTTTCATTTCGCGAGCAATAATATCAAAGAGTTGCGGAGCGGTATCGTGGTTTACCTGCGCCGAAATATCCCAGGCGCTATCGTAGTACCCAGACGCGCCAAAGCTCCCTACATAATACGCCAGCCCTTTCGCCCGTGCTTTTCCATAAATACGAGAGGTTGCCGTACCGGTAAGGATGTGATTGAGAGCATTGAGTGCGTCAATTTCGTCATCGTCGAGTACGCGCGGTACAGTCATCGTCCAACCGAAGGTAAGATTCGTCGCATCTTTACGACGAATAATGGTTGGAGTGGCACTATGAAGCTCATCCTGTGGAATAGCGAGTCGATCACCCTCTGGTAGGCTAAAGGCCTCAAGCTGACGGATAATATCTGCTTTTCGGCCGCGGAGTTTTCCGGCAATCACAAAGCGCATGTTTTTTGTGGTGTGTGTACGACGGTGGTGCTCACGAATATCCGCAAGTGTCACATTATTAATTGTCCCAAGCGCTTGACGGAACGTCAGAACATCCTCGCCCAAGAGTTGCTGAACACGCGGCCATAAAATGCGGTGGTGATCATTCAAATAGGTGGTTAGCTCACTTCGTACGTTCCCCTTCTCAGCTTCAAGCTCTCTCTCATTGAAGCGGGGCTCACAGATACTCAGTCGCTGTAATTCTAGAATACGATCCCATTCAAAGTCGGCGCAGTCAGCTTCGTAGACCATGGCAAAGTCAGAGGTGTAGGCATTATGATAGGCACCATTTTTTGTAAACTCTGCCTCAAACGCACTTTCGCTTTTAAACCGCGCGTTCGCACCGAATGCCATGTGCTCCATAATATGCGCCACCTGCTCGATATCCTTGTGTTTAGCATAACGGTTACCTGCTCTAAAGTGAAACTGCATACTCATAACAGTGGCGCCAGGTACGTTAATAAGCAGGCCGCGGGCGCCGTTTTTTAGTTTCACTTCTTCGACTGTATGGTGCATGGTGTACTTCTCGCAGGGTTAGGATTATGTATCAAGGGCTATCGACGACCGGACTTTCGGTTTTGGCGCTGAGCTTTTTTCTTTTTTCGTTGGGTATTCTTTTTGCGTTGGGCGTCGTTGGTCTTCTCGCCTTTTTGCACTTTAAACTCGTCGTCACGGCTTGCCTCACCCTTTAAGACCTCGTTAACCCCTTTCTCTACAGAATTTTCGGCCAATCGAGTAAGCTCGGTGTCGTGGTCTTCTTCAGCACGAGCCACCGCATCACGCACGGTTACGTGCATAATTGCGCGAAGCACTTCATCGCGTAGCGTTGCTTGTAAGCTGTCGAATAGCTTTTGCGACTCGCTACGATATTCAACCAAGGGGTCACGCTGTCCGACACTTCGCCAGTGAATACCTTCACGGAGATGCTGCATGTTCTCTAAGTGCTGCATCCAAAGCGTGTCGAGCACCTGAAGGTACACTTCACGCTCGACCTTTCGAAGGGTTTCGGTTTCTAGCTCGGCTTCTTTTGCCTTGTAAAGCTTCTCTACTTCCTTTTTAGCAAGTTCGTAACGCTGCTTATCACGCTTTTCAGCACCAATGGTTTTAAGCTTTTTGTCGTTTATAGGGAAGATTTCTTCAAACTCGGCAAAGAAATTTTTATTGTTTTTGGATGGCACCACGGTAAGTTCGCGCACTTTAAGATCGATAAGTCGCTCGATTTCCGTCTTAATGTCGGCGCCTTCAAGAATCTTGCGACGAATAACGTACACCACGCGACGGTGACGGTTAATGACGTTGTCGTACTGGACGACATTTTTACGGTTATCAAAGTTATAGCCTTCTACCCGTTTTTGAGCGGCTTCGAGCGTCTTAGATACCATTTTATGCTGCAGCGGCATGTCATCATCTACACCAATACGCCCCATAAGCGCAGCAATACGCTCGCCCTGAAAGATACGCATGAGGTCGTCTTCGGTTGATACGTAGAACTGGGTAATACCAGGGTCACCTTGTCGCCCACCACGACCACGCAGCTGGTTGTCGATACGGCGGGACTCATGACGCTCGCAGGCAATGATGTGCAGGCCGCCGGCTTCCAGCACCTGTACGTGCCGTAGCTGCCACTCATCCTTGATCTGCGCGATCTGCTGCTCGGTGGGGTTCTCGAGGGCCGCGACCTCGGCCTCCCAGTTACCGCCGAGGATGATATCGGTACCACGACCTGCCATG
>DODJ01000083.1 GCA_003545655.1 Candidatus Saccharimonadota bacterium | reverse complement strand
GGCGGCTTCTACGGTGATTAAGAAGGCTGAAGCATACTATGCAGATGGCTCAACAACTGGGTACCCAACCGCAAGAACCCAACTTACTGCGTCAGGTGCTTCAAATACTCCTTACTACGTAACGGGTATCAACATAACCACTGCTTTCACGTCAGCACCCACGGGTGGTCCAAGTACTGTAACTATGTACGGCTGTGGCTCAACTGGTATAGCAGTTGATTACTGGGATTACTCAAATTCTACCCGGGCACGTATAACAACAGGTAGTGGGTGCTCTACTACTGTTGGCCAAGGCACTCTACTGTAAGTCACTGCCGGCTAAATTAGAATAAGATACACGTTTTACTGTATCTTATTCTTTTTTTCATCATGCTCGTGCGGACTATTGGATAGCAGATTTCAGTCAATAGCTAAAGATCGCAGAATTTTTGCGGCAATACCGCGCATGTCATCCTCTACCATTCCCCGCGTGGTCACTGCCGGAGTCCCCAATCGGATGCCGCTTGGTCGGTACGGCGGTAGCGGATCGTCGGGAATGGCGTTCGCGTTTACCGTAATGCCTACAGCCTCAAGTCGCTCTTGGGCTTCTTTGCCGTCAATACCAAAACTGGCATATACATTAGCGAGAATAATGTGGTTCTTTGTACCACCGGTAATAAGCTGCAGGCCACCGCTCTTTAACTCTTCGGCAAGCACGTGTGCGTTACGCAACACTTGCTTAGCATAGTAAACAAATTCCGGTTGTGCCGCCTCGTGGAGGGCAACTGCCTTTGCAGCGATAGTATGCATATGTGGGCCGCCCTGCGTCCCCGGAAACACTGCCCTATCAATAAGCGTTGGGATGTTCTGGAGGGTTTTTTCTGGTGCTTGCAGCGGGTTGCTGACGATACCTTTTGAAAGAATTAACCCCCCGCGAGGCCCGCGAAGTGTTTTGTGGGTTGTCGTAGTCATAACATGAAACCCATAATCAAGGGGGTTCTTCGCCACACCCGCAGCGATAAGCCCCGCCATATGCGCCATATCTGCCATCAGCAAGGCACCAACCTCATTGCCTATCTCGGCAAACCTTGCGTAATCAAGTTCACCGGGATACGCGCTAAACCCAGCAAGGATAATTTTCGGTTTGTGCTTAAGAGCCAACGCACGAAGCTGCGCATAATCAATCTCCCCTGTTTCGCTGTCTTTCATACCATAGCGAACAAAAGTATAGAGCCGTGCGCTACGAGTTACCGGTGCGCCATGGGTTAAATGTCCTCCATGCGAAAGATCCATAGCTAATACTGTATCCCCGGGCTCTAGCCATGCGCTATATACCGCCTCGTTTGCTGGTGCGCCAGAATGTGGTTGCACGTTGGCATGGTCAGCTCTAAAAAGCTTTTTTGCCCTATCAATGGCAAGTTGCTCTAGCTGATCGGTATTTTGTTGGCCGCCATAATAGCGCTTACCTGGGTACCCTTCGGCATACTTATTTGTAAATACACTTCCTAATGCCGCTCGCACATCATCGCTCACATAGTTCTCACTAGGAATAAGCTCGATGACATCGTGTTGGCGTGCATCCTCGGCGGTAATGAGCCGTGCTACTTCATCATCATGGATAGGGAAGGGGAATGGCGTATGCATATCTCACCTATTATACAACATTGACTATATATCATTTCTGATATATCATTACCGTTATGGATACAAAGAATTATTCGGCAAAAATTGGACGCTTAATACAAGAAAATCGTCAAGCGAGAGGTATGACTCAACAAGAACTCGCCCAGGCACTTAACACAAGCCAAAGTGCTATTAACCGTATTGAAAAAGGTGGACAAAATATCAGCTTTGATATGCTAGGACGCATTAGCGAAGTGCTTTCAAGCCAACTGGTTACGTTTAATCAGCCTGGTTCCGTTAATTTGCGTATAGAGGGGGGCCGACAACTCTCTGGTCATATTACCACTAAAACAAGCAAGAATGCTGCCGTAGCACTTTTGTGTGCATCACTCTTGAACCACGGCACCACTACACTTCGCCACGTTGCCCGCATTGAGGAAGTAAGTCGTATAATCGAAGTGCTCAATAGCATTGGCGTAAAAACTCGCTGGTTTAACGATAACGATCTAGAGATCACCCCGCCAGCACGATTGCAACTTGAAAACATTGACGTAGTCGCTGCGACAAAAACTCGAAGCATCATTATGTTCCTCGGTCCACTTCTCCACCAGTACGAGTCGTTCGATCTTCCTTTCGCCGGGGGGTGTAATTTAGGTGAACGCACCATAGAACCCCACCTTAGCGGGCTTGAATACTTTGGCCTTAAGGTAAAAACCGTAACAGGAAAGTATAAAGCGACCGCACAGCCAGTGAAACCAGAGCGCACTATTGTTCTCTCTGAGCGCGGCGACACCGTTACGGAAAATGTCTTAATGGCCGCTGCATTAAACGATGGGGTTACTACTATTCGCAACGCAAGTCCAAACTACATGGTACAAGACCTCTGCTTCTATCTCGAGAAACTTGGCGTGTCAATTGAAGGTATCGGCACTACTACACTCCGCATACAAGGGCTGCGCCATATCAACAAAAACGTCGAATACGCCCCAGCTGAAGATCCTATTGAAGTGATGAGCTTTATCGCTGCAGCTATCGTTACGAAGTCTGAAATTACCATCGAACGTGCACCGATTGAGTTTCTTGAGATAGACCTCCGTTTTCTTGAAGATATGGGGTTTGAATACGAAATATCAGATGAGTACCCAGCGTTGAATGGGCGTACCCGTTTAGTTGACATCACCACCAAAGTAAGTGAACTTCATGCTTCAGTAGATAAAATCCACCCCATGCCTTTCCCGGGGTTGAACATTGACAACCTCCCCTTCTTCGCACTTATCGCGGCAACCGCAAAAGGCCGTACCCTCATTCATGACTGGGTATACGAAAACCGAGCTATTTACCTTACGGAACTTTCGAAGCTTAATGCCAAAGTAGAGCTTGTTGACCCTCACCGTGTATATATTGAAGGGCCAACCAAATGGAAAGCAGCAGAAATTGTTACCCCTCCAGCCCTCCGGCCTGCGGTGGTTATTCTACTTGCTATGCTTGCAGCACCGGGTGTTTCAATGCTTCGTAACGTCTACTCAATTAACCGCGGGTATGAAGATCTGGCTGAGCGTCTCAATAGCCTCGGCGCACACATCACCGTACTTCGTGATATTACCGAGTAGGCTTTACTAGCGTCGCAATCATAACGTTAGCCACGGCCACAATAGGTACCGCAAATAACGCACCGGGTATTCCTGCAAGTAATGAGCCGATTGCTACGGCGAAGACAACGGCAAGTGGGTGAATTTTTACTGCCTTGCCCATAAGAAATGGCTGCAAAACGTGCCCCTCGATAAGCTGCACCAACAGAACGGCAGCAAGCATAAGTACCGCCACAAGCCACCCATTAAAGACAAGCGCCAACACGACCGCTATCGTACCAGTGATAATTGCACCCACTACCGGAATAAAGGAACCGAAGAATACCAAAACAGCAATAGGAATTGCAAGCGGCACTTGCAGTAACAGCGCCGCCACACCAATACCTACGGCATCAACCCCAGCCACCGCAATTTGAGACTTAACGAAATTAATAAGCGTACTCCACCCTTTTTCGCCTGCCTTAGACAGTCGTTCACGTAAAGCACGAGGAAACAGCGTCACTACCCATACCCATATCTTTCTACCATCTAGTAGTAAGAAGATCGTCGCGAATACTGCTAAAAATACCCCGGCAATAAAATGCCCGGCTGTAGAACCGGCCGTTGAGATACCCGTAATAAACACATCGGCGTTTGCCTGAGCATACTGCACAATATCATCTATATACTTATCGAGCTCTTCAACCTGAACTCCGAAAGGCTCCTGTGAAAGCGTATCCCTTGCAATATTTAATGAGTCTACAAATTGATCTTGTAGTGTAGGGTACGCGTACTGTACTTGCTTACCCACAGCGAACAGTAGACCGCCTACTACCGCAAGCGTAGCAACAACGCTAAGGGCTACAGCTAAGCCCCGCTTCATACCTTTTCGTGTCAACCATGTTACCACCGAATATAACAATGCGGTTACTAAAAGCCCAACAAGAAACGGTATAACAACAATTTTCAGTTGAATAACAAGAAACACGCCCAGCGCGCCCACCCCAGCAATTACCAGCAACCGCCATGCTATATTTGATACATATTCAAATCGAGGTGAGATTTTCAGTTTATCCATACGTCTAGTATACAGGGTAAGCAGAAACTACGGAATGACCGCTACCTAGCGCCGGGTGTTGTTTATGAGTATATTGGGCGCTTCGGCGGTTCGTACTGTACTAAACTAGTATAATGGAAGCATGGGCAACGAATTGAAACTAATCATTATCACCGGCCTACCTGGTTCCGGTAAGACTTCCATAGCTCGAGTGCTTCAGCATACATTAAACCTGCCACTCATTTCAAAAGATTCGATAAAAGAAGTTTTGTTCGACGAATTAGGATACTCTGGCCGTGACTGGTCGAAAAAGATAGGTCAGGCCACCTTTGCTCTGATGGATGTGCAGATAAAAGAACTCCTCTCACGACATGTTTCAATTATTGTTGAGGCAAATTTCAAGCCTGATTTTGATAGTGAGAAATTCCAATCATGGATCGATACGTACAATTGTTCTGCCATCCAGATTGTATGCAAAGCAGATAATGAGGTTTTATTTGACCGATTCAGACAACGCGCTCTGGCCGGTGAACGGCATCCTGGGCATGATGATGTAAATCAGCTCGAAAAATGGCGAGCATATTTTTCAGATCCAGAGCTACAAGCACTGCCACTCGGTATCACATCGAAAGTGATTGAAGTTGATACTTCAAATTTTGATGCCATACCTACTGAAACAATTCTAAAACAAATTTGATGGTACAGCGTTATCGCTGAAGTTAGAACCAGAATAGTTTATTGTTCCTAGATTGATAAACCAATTTCACCGAAAAATTCATTTCGTCCGATACACCGAACTTTTTGTTTTTCGCACACATCAGGAACTTTGGCGCTTTTTTGAAGTCTGCCCTTACCAAGACTGGGCTCTTTCTCCTCATTAGAGACGACAACGAGTTCATCTTCCTTAGCTATTGCGACGAGCCAAGGATCGGCAATAGCGTCGTTTGCCCACCCTCTCGTCTGATTAGTTAGGACGGAGTCCTTGTATAGCCCGCAAGATTGTACGTAATCAAGGATTACTTGCCACTGCTCTGCATAATCTTTATGGTTCAATATACTGTCTTTGTAATTATCCGCCAGCCATTGCAGAAACCAGGGACTTTTGGTGATTTCGTCCTGAACTACTTTCGGTATGATGACATGATCGTTGAGTATTACCGCAAATTTTTCCCAAAATGTCGGGAAGTACTCGTTACGATAGTATCTATCGTAGGCATCGATGAAGATGTTCGTGTCAAGCAGGTACTTTTTCATGACTATATAAGTTCGCTTTCTAACGTTTTGAAGCCCTTATAGCCCGTACCGACAAGTCTGAACGCTTCTGTATATGAAACTCTGTCTTGCATGATTGCATTGTGAACAAAGCGGAAGAACGTGTCATCTACGCGGAAAACTAAGTTCTTATTGTAATCGCCGCCCTTGGGCTTTTTGCGCGGCTTGGCGTTTGACGTAAGCGAACCAATGATGCTGTCGTACATTGACTTATCAATTTTGTCGAGGTCGAGCAGGCGACGAGCGATAACGTATCGGCTAACCTTGTATTTTTTAGATAACTCCTCAACATCCAGTGAGGTTTCTTTTTCAAATAACACTTTTGGTACGAGTATTTCTGCGGTAACACGATTAACGAGAGCTTCCTCTTGCGTATGGTCAAAATCGCGCTGTTCAGTGATAGTTGAAATGCCCTCATCGTCGATAAAGAGATGAACGAGTTCATGAACAAGCGTGAAAAGCTGTGCATTAGAGCTGTCTTTTTGGTTGACGAAGATAATAGGCGCTTTGGCACTTTTGAGCGAGAAGCCGCGGAACTCGTCCGAACTAAGTGGACGGTGCGTATTATCGCGTATCTTGCCATTGAAGAATACAAATACGCCAATTTTCGATATTTCGTTACGAAAATAACGCACTGGATTATCTTTGGAGTGACCAAGGTGATTAATGGGTATTCGCAACCTGGCTCGAATGGCTTCGGCGATAGCAATATGGTCCTTGATTCGCCGTATGTTATCACTCGAAAGATCGAGATTGTCGTCGATCTGCTCTTGTAGAAAAGATTGTTTTTCTTGCATCTCGATGATGGTATCGCGTAATTCAGCACTCATCTTGCTGACCACTGCTGAATTAGGCGTGCGGAATGACAGCCTCTGTGTGTCAATGTTTACTTGTTGTTTTAGGGTAAGGAGACCAACGGGTACGTTAATGAGACTTGAGATTTTCTCTAACTGATTAAAAGTCGGCATTTTTTCGCCACCAACAAACTGGCCAATGTCTTTGACCCTTTCTTGGAGTGTGTCGAGGGCAATACCTGAGCCCTCAATATACGAGAGCAGGACATCGCTGTTGATTTGTAATCTTTTTACCATTTTGTTTGTTTTTTATTTATATGGTTATGCTTTTAATATACGGCATAGAGCAACAAAATAGAAGCTTCGGAGTGAGATTCTTATCAGTGGCAAGCGTTACCGCCGCCCTAGCTTTTTTGGTTACAATTTTTGTATCGATGGATGCATTTATCCCGATTGTTATATCTTTACTCATACACACCTCCTTTCTCGGTACCGAAATACCTAAATTAAGGTTGATACTAATCAATACCGCTAGCTACTAATAACAAGTGTGAGCGTCTATATATATTATATATTATTTGGTATAGCAAGATATACGAGGTTAGAACTAGTTATTAAATTGTTTAGAGAACTTGCTCAAATACAGCCAGATTATGTTATCCTCTAAAGTATGGGTGAACCAATCATCAGAGGCTCGGCAAACTTTCCTACTGCTAGTGTTTCGATAGTATCGGAAGAGCAGGACGAAGATAATGTCGAAGGATAAAACCAACAGGGACAGAGCATTTGCCTCAGCTATTGAGTATCTTACGATTGCTCACGATATTGACACCCGAACCGCTATTGCTCAAGTACAAGAGGGCTATTCTGATTTTAAAAACAGAAACCAAAAACTAACCGAACGCCAACTTGACCAATCTAACCGAGCGCAAATTCAGTTAATTTCTCATTTTGCACTACTTGCTACACTTACATTGACCGTAACTGGATTTCTAATCACTCAGTCATCCGATTCGCTTACTGATGCTCATAAGTGGTTAATACTTATAATATTAGTTTCTGAAATTGCATCCATCTTCTTTGGTTACTTGGATTACAAACAAACCATCGACTTTCACGATAAATGGGCAAGAATGTATCGAGATATTGATACCGAGGTTGAGGCAAAATTCAAAACAGGCGAACTGCAAATGCTAAGCGACTTGGGTGAGATTGAACAACAACATCTAAATAAAATGGATGAAACGACAAATGAGAAGATATCAAAAGCGATGGTGATACTCTGCTTGTTCGGATTGATAGTATTAGTAGCGCTCTTTGGTGTTTACTTCTTTGACGTTCCGTTTTGGAATTATTAGAAATACAGTCGTGGTACAACGTTATTGCGTTAGCTAGAACGAAATTAAGCCTTGAGTAATTCAGGAAGCGGGTCATTAAAGCGGACTTCAGGCAGGTTGCCTACCGTATCGTCCATGCCTAAATGAGGGTATTGCACTCGATATGCAGCCATGACATCTCCAAAAATTGCATCAGTCCAGTTGAATCCGAGTTTCTCGCTCGTAGATACTACGAGCTCCTCCGAAGGTCCTTCAATTTCAATATATGGATTTAACCAAGGCCATTCGTCGATAACAATCTCAACTTCACCTAATTTCCACGTTTCTCTTCTTGATTCCTGCAAAGATCCGTAAACAAGACCTGCTTCTTTGAACAAGGCAACTGCATCGTCAAAGTCACTTACCGTAACTTCAATTTCTTTAACGCCATCAATTGTTAACGAATTGAACTGTTTATAGGTAACCGTCGTCTTGTCACCCTCATTTCGAATGCGAACAAAAGCATCTTTTTTCTTCAGATCGGGTGTATCAATCGTTACCCTTTGCATATCACGCATAGGTTGGATTAAAATTGCGCCTATGCTTTCAAGTTTTGAGCGAATATAAGCTATGCCGACGTTAACGAATTTTGCTTCTATTTCGCTCTTCATAACTTAATAATAACAGATGGAAAATAATTTCTATGTATAACGGAAATTGGTACAACGTTATTACGATAG
>DODJ01000059.1 GCA_003545655.1 Candidatus Saccharimonadota bacterium | reverse complement strand
CTCTTACAATGGGTACTAACGATAACTTTGGCATCAACCTTGTTAAACAGGGAAGCGTGATGATGGCCATTAGCCAGGACGGCAACATTGACTTTAACCCGAGCGCAAATAAGTGGGTGCGTATTGTCACCTCAAACACCGACGGGGAAGCGCAGCTCATTGTAAATGGCCGCGTTAAATCATTAACTGGCTTTAGGGTAGGAAATAGTAATGGTATTACGCTTACCTGTTCGAACGGTAATCAAACACTTGGTGCGCCACGTATAGAGGGTGGTATCATCACTCAGGCGAGCTGTAGCACCAATAACTCAGACCTTGCCGAAAACTATGCCTCAACGGACAATTTAGCGCCAGCTGAGATTGTTATGGCCGCTGGGACTGCGCCGACTGCAGTAACACGAGCAACGGCGGCTGGTCGAGAAAAACTTATGGGCGTTGTATCAACTGAACCGGCGCAGACATTGGGTACTGAACAAGTTCCAGAAGGATACCCGATTGCCCTTACGGGTCGTGTGCCAGTAAAGGTAAATGGTGAAGGTGGGGCAATTGCAATCGGTGACAAGATTACCATTTCATCTGTTGCCGGTGTTGGTAAGAAAGCAACAAACGCTGGTATGATTGTCGGAACCGCGGTGGAAACCTTCAACGGTGTCGGACAAGGTTCAATAGAAGTATTCGTAAACCTTATGTACTGGTCACCAGTAACCAGTAACTTCCTCCAAGCGCAGTCGGCCGAGTTCGCAACGGTGAATGTAACAAGCGGACTTACGGTGACCGGTGCAGCAACCTTTAATAGTGCCATAGTAGTGAATGGACATATTGTTACTGGGGGCGGTGCACCAAACTATACTGTTGGTGCTGCGGCGGGTGCAGGTGCGACTATAGCGGTTGAGGGAAACGACACTGCTGGTACTATCACTGTTACTACCGGATCTGGAGTTACGGCCGGTTCACTGGCTGACCTCGTCTTTAGTCACCAATACGGAAAATCACCTCGCGTTATTATCTCGGGACAAGATGATGCCAGTGTAAGTGCTCGAGTGTACCCAGGCGCTAAGTCGCTCTCTGGCTTCTCGTTAAGTACTGCACAGACTCTTGCGCCAAACACAACCTACACCTTCGACTACTTCATTGTCGAGTAATCCACAGCGTTTTTGCATCCAAAAACCTTTGCATGGCGTAAGCGTTTTGCTATAATTTAACCATTAACCTAATCAACACACATTTGGAGGGGAGTTGAATGGAGTATAAGCAAGGCGCCGAGCGCCCTAGTCACGCTGCTGGTCCAGCACTACACAAGCCGGCGGCTAAAAAGAAATCAACAAAGGGTATAATTGGTGTTGTTATTGCAAGTGTTGTTCTTGTTGCACTTCTTGCCTGGTCAACCATTATGGTGCTTGGCGGTATTGGTGCGAACGCAAGTATTAACAAGGATGAATACCAAGCAGTATTTCTTACCAATGGTCAGGTATACTTTGGTAAGTTGCAAAACGCTACCGGTGACTACCTAGAACTCACGGATATTTACTACCTACAAGTAGATAGTGAAATCCAGTCTGGCGAAGAAGCCGATGCGGCTGCAACTGATAGCAACGTCCAGCTTATCAAGCTTGGTAACGAGCTCCACGGCCCACAAGATGAAATGCAAATTAGCGCTCAGCAAGTGCTTTTCTGGGAAAACCTAAAACCAGATAGCCGTGTTTCTGAAGCAATTAACAACTACACTGAAGAGTAAGCCCTTCGTGTGCATTACTAAAACCCCACTCACTATAGAGTGGGGTTTTGATATATGTTAGTATAAAGAAGTGAAGCGTAAGCGCTTTTTTATAACACAAACATTCCTTACACTAAAACATACACCAAAATGGGTATACGCCTTGAGTGGTGGTATTGCTGTAGGTGTGCTCGCGTTGTATGCGGCAGTATTTATTGTGGCGAAACCGCTATCCTTCTCGTATGATACTGAAAGCTGTATTCCGCAACTGTTATTATTCCCCGAGCTGCAAAAAGCTCCCTCACTTGATGGCTTTAGCATCCATACCGATGGCGAAGTACGAGTAGGCAGTCTGGGGCTTTTTAGTACAGAGCTATGTATTACCCCAACAACAAGCCCGGTTGCCGGACAGCAGGTATTCGCGGTATCGCTATTTGGGTGGGGCCTATACGCGAAGAATATTGCGCTGCAAGTGCCTGAGGCGCCGGTGGTGACTATGGCGCTGCAAAGGGGTACGAAAATACCCGTAAACCACCCCCTCACGTTCCCTATTTCTAGTACCGACACCGTACACTCTTATGTTGTACGCGAGGGTGATGCAAAAGCACCGTGTGATGTTGAGGAGCAGGAGGTAGTATGTGCTGTTCCTGTGCTCAAACTGCGTCACGGATACGAATATACCCTAGCGATTGAACGGTCGTTTAAAGGGGAGGATAGCGCTATGCCATTAGGAAGCGTCGACGTTGTGACTGTTGACCCTGTAGGTATTACAGACAGCGCTGTGCAAAATGGGCAAATACTGTACGCTGCTCCGGAATCTTTTACATTTACGACAAACAAGCAGGTGAAGGAAGCCCAAGCGATCCTTACGGTGGCGGGTGAAACAATTCCGACCACGCTTAGGTACGATGACGCGTCTTTTACAGTGCAGCTAAGCCAACACCTTCCAAGAGAAGCAGAGGTTCAACTCACCATATCCACTATCGAGGCAGTAGACGGCGGGATTCTGCCCGAGCCAGTCACGTATACGTTTACCACCTCGGGTGGTCCGAAAGTGCAAAGTGTGTCCGTCGGAGCTTCAAGGGTAGGCCAAAATGAACGTATTATTATGACCTTTGATCAGCCAATCGTTGACGGCATCGATATCACTCGATACGTGGCTGTGTATGGAGTGCAGGGCTTCGTTGAACGGATAGCTCCACACCAGGTAGCAATAACCCTGTCCTCGGCGCCACTTTGCGCGCCATTTACCCTTACAGTGCGCGAGGCGCTTCAAAGCGCAAGCAATGGGTGGTTCAGTGATGAAGGGTGGACGCATACCAGCAGAGTCACCTGTGGGTATAGCCAGGTGATTGGGCATTCGGTACGAGGTCGCCCTATTACAGCGCACTACTTCGGCAGCGGTAATACAACGATTTTATTCACAGGGGGTATTCACGGTTCTGAACCAAGCAGCACCACTACTATGGAAGCCTGGGCGGAGTATTTGTACGGAGCGGCGTACGAACTTCCTGCTCACACAAGCGTGGTGGTTGTGCCAGCCGTAAACCCTGACGGTATTGCGGCAGGTACACGCAATAACGCGCACAATGTAAATTTAGCCCGAAACTTCCCATCGGCAAACTGGAAAGCTGACATTGAAACTGCCAGCGGAGTCTTACCAGGTGGAGGTGGGGTGTCGCCAGGTTCTGAGCCCGAAGCAGCGGCGTTGATTGCACTAACCCGCACGCTTCGCCCACGACTTGAGGTATCGTTTCATGCGCAGGGAAGCTTAGTGGGCGCGAATAAGTACGCCGACTCGGTACCTATAGGTGAGGGGTACGCGAAGATGGTTGGATACAAAACGATGTTTTACAACGCCGAGGCGGTGATGGGGTACAGTATTACTGGTGAGTATGAGGAGTGGATGGGCGAGGAAATGAACATTCCCGCACTACTCATTGAGTTACCGACACTTTCGGGGAACTATTTCTCGGCACAGCGCAGCGCCTTACTTACCACAGTAGCCCAATAGGCAACACTAAAAAATAGCCCGTCTCGCAGATCGGGCTATTTGTTTATTTGGTGAATCTTGTCTATTTTAGGATAAGATTCAAACAGGTGCACACTTATAGTATCGCACCAATCGCATAAGTGCAATAGTACCAGTTCAATATAAAGCCCAAAATAGCAACAAGTACTACACAACAAAAATAAGCTTATGTAAAACTTGACAAAAAGCATAAGCTATGCTATTATGGAAGTATACACATACAGAGGTATATACCGTATGTGAGGTATAAACGAGGGTTTCCACGCCGAAAGGCTAGTGGAAATCTTTTTATTAATGTGGATATCACCCTGCGGTTTTTACAACCAAAACGGGTGAAAAAGGAGCACAATAACCATGGCAGGTACTAAAGAAGGTGGTCGTAAGGCTGCACTAAAAAACCTACAACGTGACCCAGCATTTTACGCTAAAATTGGCGCTAAAGGTGGTCAAAATGGCACAACTGGCGGGTTTGCTGCTAACCCTGAGCTTGCACGTATTGCAGGCGCAAAGGGTGGCCGTATCTCTCGTCGTCGTAAAGTAAGCGAGTAATCGCGTATCCCGTAACAAAACACCCCTTTAAACTAGGGGTGTTTTGTTTATTTAGTCGTGCGCTGCACAGTGCGTCTTCTTAGTTCACACACTCTAGCCTCGTTCACTTTCCAGATAGTCGTGCACGCGGGGCATTGGTAGTGGTACTGATTAATTTGGTATCCGTTAGCAGTACATTCGGGGCAGGTGCTACGGGCGTGGAGCCAGTCGCGGTAGGTATCGAGGTTATCCTCGGCCGTATCGGTATTGAGCGCAATATGGTATACCTGGGCGAGTTCGTAGGCTTTATCCCAGGCGGCTGTCTCTAGGGCAAGTAATTCTACGTCACGGCGGTACTGAGAGTGTTCTAAAATACTGTGCGATACCTCGTGCAACAACAGGGCGCTCGCATGGGGTATGTCGTTATTGTAAAAGACGGTCTGCGTTTCAGGAGACCACGCGAACACGTCACCTTTCACAAAGGATACCTCGGGATAGTCGGTTTTTAGCTTATGAATCAGCGAGGATATCGATCGCATAGTAGTAGCACCCATAAATAACGGCTTGTTCGGGATGTTGGGCTTGAAGGAGCGTAGGGAGGGGTATATGCGCGGGGAGCTTTTCTTTAAGGATACCGGCAAGGTCGGCGCGGTATCGTTCGAAGTACGTGCCAATACTACCGCCAATGACAATTTGTTCTGGCTGCAAGATAGGAATAAGTGCCAAGAAGCCACGGCTTATGCGGTCAGCAATAGCATGCCAGGTGCGTTTGCTTTTAATGTCGCGGGCGTACTTGCCGTAGGTGTTGTAAATGGCTTTACCACTCGCAAAGCTTTCCCATTCGCGCACCACGCCGTCGTATTCTACTAACGAACGGCCTGCCTCGCTGTAGCGCAGCCCGGGATCGATTTTGCCATTGGTAATAACACCACTTCCTATACCTGTGCTTATCGTAACGTATAAACTTGAAACAGGCACAGGGTCTTGTGCACGCGCTTCGGCGAGCCCGGCAAGGTTGGCGTCATTATCTACGTAAATAGGGGCGCCGCCCAATACGCCCTTTAGCTCGGCGGCGACGTTGAAGTTTTTCCATTTAAGGTTGTTACACCATACCGCCACCCCGTCTTTGATGATGCCAGGGAGGGCAACAACAATGATATCCACCTGCTTATCGCTGAAAAGTGCGGTTAGGTGGGTAGTAAGCTCGGTAACGTAGTCGTGGGTTTTCGGTGGGGTAGGGAACTTAAACTCAGTCGTAATTTCACCGGTCTCTGTGTACCCAGCGATTAGTGTTTTTGTACCCCCAGTGTCCACCGTAACAATCATATCTACAGTGTAGCACACCTGTTGACACCGGGTGAATACCTTTTTATTTCGCCTATGCTTGCATAAAAAAGTTCGTCATTTCATACTAGGGAAAAGTAAGCGGAGATATGCGAGATGTCTAAACTAACCGATTGGCGACCAACTCGATCAGGACTTCTGTTAACTGTACTAATTGTCGTGCTTGCGGCGGCAGTACTTAGTGGTCTTTGGATCGTAAAAGAGCGAGGTGAAAGTGCTCGGCGTGAGGCAGCGATTGAGGTTGCGCAGGAACAGCTTGAAGCCGAGAACGACGGCGTTGTAGCGCTGAACGAGGGTGATGAAGCTGCCGGCGAAGGCTCTAGCGAAGCGACCACTAACGAGGAGACAGTGGTGATTGAAGAGGAAACGACAACTACGGTTACGGTGACGGAACTTCCACAAACAGGGCCTAGCGCTCTTGGGCTTATGATTGCCGGTATTATGGGCGTATTAACCTATGGCGCAGTACTCAGCGCGGGTAGCAAGCGACGCACCAAAGCCGAATAGCCTCAAGGGGTAGACGTATCCCTCCATCTGAGGTACAATAGACCTAATCGATGAGGCAAACCCTTAGTTAGGTGCGCCTCCGAAATACAATTAAGGAAGGAGTCTTAAAAAGACTTATGGCAAATGCCGCAACTATAACAATGGATGAGCTTCTCGCAAACGAGGGTGCTCACCTTAAACATATCGCTCAGGGCGAAGTAATCGAAGGAAAGGTACTTTCAGTACGAAAGCACGAGATCTTAATCGATCTCGGTCCTCAGGGGATTGGCCTCGTGCCACGCCGCGAGGTTGGCTTTTCACGCCTTAACGAGGGCGATGAAGTATCAGCAAGCATTGTTGATCCAGAACTTGAAAACGGTCAGGTACTGCTTTCACTTCGAAAAGCTGCAAAGGACAAAGGCTGGGACGAAGTTATTGCTAAGTTGGAAAGCGGCGAAATTATCGACGTTACCCCTTACGATGCAAACCGTGGTGGCCTTTTGGTTGAATACGAAGGCGTTCGTGGGTTCCTACCGGTATCGCAACTTTCAGCTGAACACTACCCACGTGTAGGGAGCAACGACAAAGACGAGATTCTTCAGCGTCTTAACGCGCTAACAAGCGAAGTACTCAAGGTACGTATCCTTGACGCCGATCGTAAGGCAAACAAGCTTATTTTTAGCGAAAAAGAAGCCGTTAAAGAAGGCCTTGCTGCACGCTTTGAAAAGCTTACTGTAGGCGACACCGTAAAGGGCGTCGCTACTGGTGTGGTGGACTACGGTATCTTCGTAAATGTTGAAGGTATTGAAGGGCTTGTGCACATCTCAGAAATTAGCTGG
>DODJ01000068.1 GCA_003545655.1 Candidatus Saccharimonadota bacterium | reverse complement strand
GTTCAAGCCCCGATCGTGGCTCCATTTTTATTTGATCTAGGGTGACTCTTGCGGAAATAGCGTAATTTTGCTATAATTATCCCCTGAAAGTCCTCATTATCTAACGTACATAAGGGAAGTTATGGCAAAGAAGAATACAAAGCGAAAGTTGGTCGGGTTAGTAAGTGAGCTTAGCGGCCACCGTACCTACTACACTACCAAAAACACGCAAAACACGACTGAGAAAATCAGCCTCAAAAAGTATGACCCAATTGCGCGTAAGCATGCGGTATATACTGAAACCAAGAAGAACCTTGGTCGTAACGAAGTAAAAGCTCGAAAAAGCTAGTAGCAGTATACCTTCGTGCATACCCAACGCCCCACATCTGCTGGGGCGTTTGCTTATTCTTCTCGGGGTGAAAGGGTATTAGCAAGCCACAGAGTTGCAGCCATCGTCGTTTCGAGGAGTGTTTTGCTTATCGCGGCCCCTGGCAGATAGACGTATAGTTTAGAGTGGTGCAATTCAATTGCGTGCGGCCAGAACCGTGCGCCGATACCGACAATAAGGGGAGAGGTAAAAAGCTCTTCAATTTTATGCAGATGCGTTGCACGTGCTAGTATCTGATATCGACCATGAAACTCGGGACTGTGATGAGAGAGAAGTGAGTTTATGGGTTGTAAATGTGGCTGTGCGGTAAAAAGCTGATGGTAACTTCCCTCGGTGTGACCTGTAGGTACGAAAAAAAGGTGAGGAACATCAGGGAGCTCAAGGTCGACCTCAAATAGTATCCATTGGTGGTGGCGGGTATGGCCTGACGGAGCGGAAACACGATCAGAACGATCAACGAGGCGAATATCAAAGCCGTTGTACGTCCCGACTGCGTAGTGACTGTCAGTGTGGGTAAGAGAAGCGGTAAACCCGCGAATAGCATCGTATTCGTCTTCATGTTGGTGCATACGCCCAAAATAGACAAGTCCGATAGAGTCGGCAAAGGCTTTTAGGGTTCGCGCCCGCTTGTGTGCGCGGGTGTGTAAGCCTTTTGTTATGCGGCGCCATACCATGGTAGCGTTATCGCTCCCGACCGAGGTAGTCTATGAGGGTTGAGAGATACTCGGCATGTGACCAGGTAAGGGGTGCAGGTGAGATTACGGTGTCTGTGATAGGCTCAATTTGCTCGCCCATCATACCAGTACTCATCGCATGGTCAATAATCCATTGAAGATACGGCAAGGATTTTTCTGACAAGCCAGTCTCGATGGCGTATTGTGCATGCCATAGGGTAGTAATATACCACCAGTTACCGGTAATACCTTCGCTCTCACGGCGGTAGGTGTCGTTTTCGTAGCGAGGCAGACCGGGCCTGTCTTCTGAGGTATTAAATACGCGCGTCATTGTTGCAATTGAGGCGGTAATTTCGTGGCTGTCACTTGCGAATAGCCCAAACAGGAACGAGCCATAGATCGCGGCAGTATCTATAGTAGCGTCGTAATGGATATCGTCGTTTTCAACGATAAGCCCGCGGTAGAGTACCTGTCGATCCTCGTTAAACAGGTGCTTTTGCGCTGCGGTTTGGATGTCTTCAGCGGCGGTGCGCCATTTTACTGCACTTTCGTTATCGCCAGCAACACCCGCAAGCTCCGATGCAGCGATAAGGGCGGCATGGGTAACTGCGGTTGTATGGGTATTAATGAGAAAGCGCTCTTCCCATAGGTCGTAACTTGGCTTTGGAAGCCCCGTGGTCTCGTCGATGAAGTCTGCCATAAAATCGGCCATAGGGCGAATCAGCGAATGATAAAAGTCTTTGATAAGGCGACTGTCCTTAGAGAGATGGTAGAACTGTACGAATACGAAGACAACAAGCGCCGTTTCATCTTCTTGAATTGGAGGCGAGATGGTGTCGCCATGCACGTAGGGGTGCCAGCTGCTCCCTAGGGCGCCGTCGGCGCGGTATTTATGCATTAAGTATCCGCCAGGGTGAAGTGCGCGCTGGCAGAATTCGAAAAATCGGTAGGCTTCATCGTAGTAGCCAAGGCGAATGAGTGGCCAAATAGTATTTGCGCCGTCACGCGGCCAACAGTAGGCGTAGTTGTCTTTTGAGTAGTTGAGTAACGTGCTGTCGGTGCTAGCAATAATAGCCCCGCGTTTATCTATTTGCGACTTAATAACCATTACACTTTCAATGAAACGATCTTGATGTTCTACGGGAAGTTTCTTAGCAGTTTCAATAGCAGGCTGAAGCCAAGTGTGCCACCAGTTGGCGGTTGCATGAATACGATCGAATACTCCGTTATCTTGAATTTGCTTATGCACATAGAGCGCTTCGCGGTTGTTCATGCCGGCAGCGATCCAGTAGTGTACCCGTTTTGATGAATGTGCATCTACGGATACACTAAAACGTAGCGCCGAATCAACACGCCCATGCTCGACAACGTTGCCCGAAAGTTCGCCGTCTTCAGCGTCACGGAAGGTACCTTGATGATCGTCGCTTCCAAAAAGGCCAATAGAGAACTGGTCAAAGGGTGTGTCGTCAGTGTAGCCTGATACAATGAATGCGCGACGTCCGCGGTAATGCAAGATAGCGTTGCTGTCGGGAAGATACTGGGCGGTATCGGTGTTGCTGCGCGAATCACCAATAGCAAAGGCCTGGTAGGTGAAAACTTTTATATCACGTGGTCTGTCGGCGGTATTTATGACATGGATATTGCGAATGAAAGCATTCATCTCGGCATCGACTATGTCGTCCATTTCAAGTACAATACCGAGGCTGTCGTTACGGGCGGTCGTATGGCCAATAAGTGCAGTGTGCGGATAATGAAACTCGAACGTCCACGCCCCATCGTCCGTCCAGCTTAGTACGTTATCTACGTACACCCCAAGTTTATGTCGTAACCCTTGGCCTGCGGCATGGTTTTCAAAGCCCACATAAGGGTAGTAGAAGTCGTGCACCACCCCGAAAATATTTAGTCCAACGTGGAGCTCTCCGTTAGAGAGGACGATTGGTCTAGCCACTTAACCCCCCTGCCTTATGATCTTCATGTAAGCGCCAGCGTACATCGCGGATAGCGTTTATATAGTACAAGAAGGCGTCGTAGGGTGAGTCGTATGGGCTGAAATAAGCATGAACATCACCGTCGGTGAACCATTTTGTGCACATGTAGTATGCATGGTCTGAGGTTTGCAGTTTGCGCCAATCAGAAATAAGCTCACCGTCATTCGAACGCAATACATCAGCTTCAAGCGCATAGAGGTGTTTCATTGCCTCGTGCTGCATACTATTGCCAAGCCAGGCACTTAGATCGCGTTCGCTGTCAGCCCAGGTAACGGTGTACGGCATACTAAGGCTACCGGCGGGTTCGTGTGCATCAATAGCTTCGGAAACGGTGTAAAAGGTATTATTTTCGTCATGTAGCCAGCGGCTAACGAATTCTTCGAAGAATTCAAATATGCCAGTATCGTGCCATTGGTGCTCGCCAAAGGTTTCATAATCCATAAAGAGGTTAACGAGGGGCTGGTCGCGAATGGACGATTCAACCCAAGAAGTGTACTTATCAGCAGTAAGCGGCCACTCTTGCCACGACCGGTTACTAAATCGAAAGGCAAGATCATCGCTGAGTTTGTAGTTTTTTAGGAGGAGTGATATATTTTCGGTACCTTCGGGGCGATACACGAAGTTGGGGCTGCGCCAATCAAGGATGGGATCCCACCCTTCGGCTAATATCCCCTTAAACCCATAGTCATCAGCCCATTTGGCAAGTTCGTCATTGTATGAAAGTTCGGTGTTGCGAAAAACGTTGGTTTCGACACCGAATACCTCACGAATTTTCGCCCTATGTGCGTCTACTTGGCGTTCAAACTCATCTCGGCTGTAGAAGAAGGCAAGCGAATGATAGTACGTTTCGGCGACAATTTCTACCTTTCCGGTTTTTACTAAGCGTTGAAAACTTTCAAGTACATCGGGTGCCCATTCGGCAGCTTGGTCAATAAAGGTACCGGTAATACTAAGTGAAACTTTGAAGTCTGGATGGGTAGAAAGGAGTTTTTCTAGAAGGGCGTTCATTGGCCTATACGACTTGTCAGCCACCTTGTTGAATATTTTCTGGTTATTGCGGTTGCTGAGAACGTCGGGGTCGGTGAAATAGTTGTGGTTTACCGATGCATCAAACACACTGTATTCGCGTACACGATACGGTTGGTGAACATGCATATACAGCGTTATGCCGCGTTTACTCATACAAAGGCCTCTTGTTTTGTGTGCTGGGTGTAAAGACCAATACATTGTGCAGCTACATCGTGCCATGAGATGCGTGCATATTCATACGTGACATTTTTTCGAAGCGATTCTTTAAGCGCGCTAGAGGTGGCAATGCCCACCAGTTGATCGGCAAGACGGTCTTCGTCCCAAAAGTCGTAGCGAAAAATACTGCTAAGTACTTCACCAACCCCCGACTGGCGGGTAATAATAAGCGCGTTATCATGATGTGCTGCCTCTAGAGCGGTTAGACCAAACGGCTCACTGATAGAACTTAATACAAAGACATCGGATACGCTGTAGGCATCTCGCCACTGTTTTCCTCGAACGAAGCCCGTAAAGAAAACTTTGTCGGATATACCAAGGTCAGCAACAAGCTGGATAAGCTCGTCACGCTGTTCGCCGTCACCTGCGAGTAGAAGTACCATACGGTCGTATTTGTCGATTGCCTTAGCCATGCTACGGACTAAGTGTACGAGCCCCTTTTGAACGGTAAGGCGGGTGATTGCACTCACGATAGTATATCCTTCTTGCTTGAGGCCTTCGAGGTAACGGTACGTGCGGCGGTCATATTCGTACCCGTCGTCAAAGCTCGCGGTGTCGATAGCGTTGTAAACGACCTCTATTTTACTTGCAGGAATACCGTACTTTTCGACAATAATGCGCTTAGTTGCTTCACTAACCGCTAGAATACGATCTGCCATCATAAGCCCCTGGTACTCGATTTCATGCACGATAGGATTACCACTATTGCCACCTGCACGGTCAAATTCGGTAGCGTGCACGTGTACAATAAGAGGCTTGTCGGTGAGCTCCTTGGCGCGTATACCTGCTTCCATAGTAAGCCAATCGTGCGCGTGAATGGTATCAAAGTCGTTCTTTGTGACGAATTGTTCAACAAACTGTACATAGCGTTTTTGAATAGAGCGAATAGTACTGGATGACTCCGCAGGATTATTGGGTTCTATTGTTTCTATAAGAAACGAGCTATCATACGCGCCCATACCAAATTTATGAAGTGGAGAAAGGGTTGTTGCGCTATGAACATTCATAAAGTCGATATTCTCGTGCTTTGCCGAGTACGGGACGATAAAATCAATGCTTGTACCCTTGTAGGCCAATGCCTTGGCAAGATGGAAACAGGCAACACCTAGTCCGCCACTATTGTGTGGAGGCAGCTCCCAGCCTAGCATCAATAATTTCATATTCCCTCTTACGATATTCCCCTAGGACAATCGTAACGCTCCTTGTTCATTTTTTTGCCCAGTCTTTAGCCATGATTATAGTGGTAAGCGTAGGCATTTACAACAGTACTTACGCTTAAAATAGGCAAAATTGGCTATTTATCCACACCTTTAGGTATCGACCTCTGATAGGTGATGCGCGCGCCATACCGGCAGCGCCGTCTTAAGTGGCACAAGTTGGCAATACCCATAGAGTTCCATCCAGCGGCGCACCTGAGCGCCA
>DODJ01000075.1 GCA_003545655.1 Candidatus Saccharimonadota bacterium | reverse complement strand
AGGCTATGGAAACTTATCACCCCTACCCTCCCCCCTGCACGAAGCAGCTTTGGAAGCAGTGGTAACGTTTCTCGTAGTTGCCCAAGTTCGTCGTTAACGGCAATGCGGAGCGCTTGAAAGGTACGCGTGGCTGGATGGATTTTCCCTATCCTGCCCCGATAGTGCTGCTTGATGAGTGCGGCAAGTGTTTCCGTATCGTTATATGGTCTATTCGCTACAATTACCTCGGCCAAGTGTTTTGCTTGAGTGTACGGCTCTTCGCCATACTCGTGAATAATTGTAGCCAGCTCCTGAACAGACGACTGTTGAATGAGCTGCGCGGCAGTAATGCCGGTACGCCTATCCATACGCATGTCCAGTGGACCATTATGTGAGAAGGAAAACCCTCGTTCGCCCTGATCGAGCTGTGGTGACGACACCCCCAAATCAATCAGGACAACGTCAAATGTACGACCCTCTTCGGAGAGCTGCCGGGCGGCAGATGCGAAATCGGTGTGCAATAGACGTACGCCTTGGTCGGCTAGGTGTTGAAGATGCGCAATCGCATATTCATCCCTATCAACCAACACGCTATCCGTGTAATTATGTGTTAGGTTCAGCACAGCGCTTGCGTGACCAGCATACCCTGCAGTTAAGTCTAAATAGGACTCACCTTTCTGGGGTGCTAATTCGCGGAGCGTTGCATCGAGTAACACAGGAACGTGATGTGGTGGATGTACTGTACTCATCTTCCGTATTATACCATTTTGTAGAATGCGGAAGCTCGAGATATACTGCATATCTCGATTCATTTCCTCGGAATATCACTAAAATAAAGTTCTTTATTTTAGCGGTCTTCTCTCGGAAATTCTCGAGATCACCTAATCGATAATGAAGCTGTTTGTTTTCGCAAGGTGTGTTTGTTTTTGTAAAAGTCGTGTCACTGCCGTAACGGGGGTGTTAAAAAAACACTCATACCCTAGCGGTGACGAGTTGAGAGACTTATGTGAGGTGGAGTTTTGGGAGGTGTGTTTTTGAGGAAGGTACAACGGATGTTTACTGTGTTCCGCAGGCCACGCCTCATTACCGAATAGTTGATCTCGAGAGAGTTCGTTCTCGTTTTTCGTATTGTTAAAGAACCGACATTACATTGAATGGGTTCGGTCTAATCTGTCGTTTCTGATTCTCCAGCCATAAGGCGCCAGTACTTCCCTGCTCGTACCGCCACAACGTCGCGCGTTATTCCGGCATAGTCAAGCAAATGCTGCTCTACCGTAATGCGACCCTGCTTTTGGTCAAGCTCGGCCTCCGTCTTTCCGCGGCGAAACTGCACGTTCACGTCGGCAATCTTTTCGTCCAAGATGCTCCCGCTGGCGTTGAGCGCCGGTTCAACTTCGTCTTCCCATACACTTTTTGCGTAGAGATGAAGATAGCTACCAAACCCTCTGGTTACCACAACGCCAGTAAGAAATTCTTCACGAAGCTCTGACGGTATCGTCAACCGACGCTTGTCGTCAAGCTTTCGTTCAAAATAATCTACTTTTGCCACTTGGTTTCCTTTAAGGGGTGCTAGAGTTATTTTTTAATGTAATTGGTGTTTGTCTTAGTGGAGCTTTTCCGTACCACTGGCTTTACTATACTACCCACTTCTACCCACTACAACCCCCAATTTTGACATTTTTCATAAACCTGTTAGTTTATCCACAGAAATGGGGAAAACCCTTATAATGCACAGAGGTAAAAACTAAAAACATCCCATTCGGGATATTTTTATCACAACAGTACCCTGGCCTTTTGCTTGCTAAGAAGCTAGAAGCTTTCTAAGATAGGTTATCGAGTCGTGTAGGGTTTCAACCACCGCGACCGGTTGTGTATACGCTGGAATCCCCTTAGAAGCCGTAACGCTCTTCCCCTTTACAAGCACACCGTAACACCGTGCTGGCAAGTGGACAAACGCCTCGGGCTTATCATCATCAAGGGTCACCCATTCAACATACCCGCCGCCCAGTTCTTCTGGAAGCAAAAACCTTCCATCAGGCTGCTGCCAAGCACCTATAACCCTCCCCTTATCAGGAGTGTTTGTGCCTAACATCGGAAGCTCGTCCACAAAGCCGGCTAATTCCATTTTTAACAGTTGGTCTTCAGGAAGCCCATACGTAACAATACCCGCGCTCCACTCTGGCTTACTTTTTGCAAACACTATTCGTTCGACAGCACCTTCAAGCCGAAAGTCTTCAGGCTGTGTCGCCTCTTTCAGCGCCGTGATGTAGTTGGAATATTCCTGTTTTGTAAGATGCTCCCGCAAAAACCGAAAGATAAAAAAAGAGGTTCCAGCTTTTATATTTCGAGCACTTTCTTGTAAGGCGTGTTTGGCTATGCGTGGATGTAAGGTTGCAATTAAGGCGTAGGACACTTCTTCGAGCTTGCGTGTGTTAAACAGGGTTCGGTCTAAATCGATCGCCTGGAACACCCGCCTCGACTTACTCATCTCGATACATCCGTATAATATGCTTCGCAACCGCCTCGGCGTCGTGACGAATAAGAGAGCGCTTACCAATAAGTGTATCCGCACCGCTGGCCGTTGCCATCTTCCCTAAGAAATCGCCCCCTATCGCCTTGTAGTGCTGTTGTGCAAGGACATCGCCGTCAACTTCAGTCACATACCCACCCTCTGCCTTATACAGCGCAGCGACTTCGGTGCTTGGTTGAGCCTGGTTGTACAACACAACATCAAGGAATGGCGTACCGGCAAACCGCTCTATCTCACGAGCATGGTCACTCACCGTGAACCCATCAGTCT
>DODJ01000079.1 GCA_003545655.1 Candidatus Saccharimonadota bacterium | reverse complement strand
AAAAGAGTACGGGGTAGATGGCATTATGATTGGGCGCGGTATCTTTAAAGACCCCTTCGCATTTAGCAATGGACATACGCCCACCCAAGAAGAGTTACTTGGGCTTCTTCAGTACCATCTTGATCTTTTTGATAGGTACACTACCGAGCTTGAGCCGCGATCGTTTGACCCGCTCAAGCGTTTCTTTAAAGTCTATTTACACGATTTCCCAGGAGCATCCGAACTGCGCGAACGGCTTATGCACACCAAAAGCACCGACGAAGTCAGAGCCATACTTGCCGAATAAATCGTTGCCTAGCAACAAGGTTCGTAAACACAAGCAAAATGTCGTATACTAAACCACATGTGGGCGTCCCGAAAGTTCCAAGGCTTTACCATCGTTGAATTACTTATTGTGATTGTTGTCATTGCTATACTTGCGGCAATTACTATTGTGTCGTATACCGGTATTCAAGAACGCGCCCGGATATCTGCCGCTCAGGCATTTGCCGCCCAAATAAAACATTCACCGGACATGCTTGACGCAACCGGCGTATTCGCATTTGATGAATGTTCAGGAACTACCGTGAATGACAGTAGCGGAAAAGGCAATACTGGCACTATTGCTGGAACGGTAAGCTGGTCAACCGATACTCCAACGGGCTCTGGGTGTTCGCTATCGTTTAACGGCACGAATACCCACGTAAACACTGCTGCCGAAATTGGTGCCAGCTTTTATATTAAATCAGCATGGGTAAAAGTGGCAGATTGTGGCGCTACAAACAATATTATAAGCGGACCGGGTTCCGCCTTCTACAGCTGTAACCTGCGCTCGGGGCACAACGGCTCTTGGACACAGGTAGCAACGGGTTCCGAGCGGCTTGGCGACAACAAATGGCACCATGTTATGTCTAAATATGAAAACGGTACGCTGAGTATCTATATCGACGGAGAGGAGATAGATTCAGCTTCGGTTGCTACACCCAATACCCTAACAAACCAAATTGGGGTATTAAATAGCCAAAATAACCGCTTCAGTGGTCTTATCGACGATGTTGTTATCATAGGAAGATAAAGTTCATGCAAAAGAAAATACAATACGGCTTCACAATTGTTGAACTACTTATCGTTATTGTGGTCATTGCCATCTTAGCGGCAATTACTATCGTAGTGTATACCGGTATTCAGGAGCGGGCACAAATAAGCGCAACAAAGTCTGGCCAACAGCAACTATTAAAAGCGATCATTCTTGCAAGAACAAATACCGGAAAAACATTACGCCAAATAACAGGCAGCAACGACTCGCGCAGTAGCAAGGCCTTAGCGGATAGTGCTATAGACGCAATCGCAAGCGCAAGCGGCGCTAATCTCGCCTCACTCAAAAGTGGTGATGCCTGGGGAAACTACTACCGCATCGATGAAAATGAACTTGAGCTCTCGTCATCAGACTGCCGCCAAGATTCAATACAAATATACGGTCGCTCAGACTTAACTGTTACTGTGCCGCTTTCGCAACCACCGTGTATATAGACCGTGTGACTAGTGTCGTCGGCGACGCAGCTCGGCCACTCGTAACCGCACCGTATGGCGGTCAATCAGGGCATGCGCCTTATCAAGCTCAATTTGGTCTTTAGCTTCATCACGGAGCTTTAGTGCACGGTCTAATGCTGCCTTCGATTCGGCTTCAATGATATCGTCACCGTGGTCAGCCTCGTCCACAAGTACGCGAATAAAATCGGGGTTAATTTCAACAATACCCCCGCTAATTGCAAAATACTCAAGCTGGGTATCGGTGTCTTCCTTTTTATAGCGTACGGCGAGTGCCCCGGGCTTTGCCAGTGTAACAATAGGTTCGTGCCCAGGAAACACCGAAATTTCACCCCCTGAAGTAGGGGCCATAAGCTCGTAGATCTCTTGGTCGACGCTAACGCCGCGAAGGGTAATGAGCTGTAGGTGCATGACTACTTTTTGTCGCCTTTCTTCGCAGTCTTAGTTTCGGTTTTAACCTTCTCAAGCAAGGTACCGTTTACCATGTAGAACCAGTCTTCAGGCTTGTCATCGTACTTGCCAGCTAGAATATCAGCAAAGTCGCGAATAGTATCTTCAAGCTTAACATAGGTACCTGGGTTACCGGTGAATTTCTCGGCAACATGGAACGGCTGTGATAGGTAGCGCTGAATACGGCGAGCGCGCGCCACAGTTTGCTTCTGATCATCAGAAAGCTCTTCCATACCCAAAATCGCAATAATATCCTGAAGCTCTTTGTACTGCTGCAACACGCGCTGCACTTCGCGGGCTACACGGTAGTGTTCGTCGCCAACAATCTCGGGGTCAAGGCTCGTCGAGTTCGACGCAAGCACGTCAACCGCTGGGTAAATACCAATTTCGGTAAGCGCACGGTTCATCACAATCGTTGCGTCAAGGTGAGCGAAGGTTGTCGCTGGCGCAGGGTCGGTAAGGTCGTCAGCCGGCACATACACCGCCTGCACTGAAGTAATCGAGCCCTTCTTGGTTGAGGTAATACGCTCCTGCAAGCCACCCATTTCTTCTTGAAGATTTGGCTGGTAGCCCACCGCAGACGGCAGACGCCCAAGGAGCGCTGACACTTCAGCACCCGCCTGAGTGAAACGGAAGATGTTGTCGACAAAAAGCAGTACATCTTTTCCTTCATCACGAAACGCCTCGGCCATCGTAAGGCCTGAAAGTGCCACTCGAAGACGAGCCCCTGGTGGTTCATTCATTTGGCCGAACACAAGCGAGGTCTTATCCAGCACGCCAGCTTCTTCCATTTCGTAGTATAAGTCGTTTCCTTCACGAGTACGCTCACCAACACC
>DODJ01000053.1 GCA_003545655.1 Candidatus Saccharimonadota bacterium | reverse complement strand
CGGGCTCCATAATCTTTACAACTGCGAACTGGTCGGGGTTATCTTTTAGCACTTGTTCAAGCCCAGTACGGTAAGCAAAGCGCATATCACTATTAATATTCACCTTGCTGACACCAATTTTTGCTGCTTCAGCAAAAAAATGTGCCGGCGTACCACTTCCACCATGAAGACTGATTTGACAATCAATAGCATCACGAATGCTTTGTAGAAGTTCAAGATCCAGTTCCTTTGGAACTGGATACTTGCCATGAAGATTACCGACCGCTGCAGCAAAGGTATCGATACCGGTCGCGTCAACAAAAGCTTTTGCGCTTTCAGGTGTACTGAACGTCTTTTTAATTTCCTCGTAGTCAAACGCTTCAGTGAAGACGTTTGAGCCGCCGCCAAAGTAATGTGGTTCGCTTTCGACAAGAGCTCCGGTAAATTTAGCATACTCGACAACTTCTTTGGTTGCACGGATAATTTCTTCATCGGTTGCATCGTGGTCTGCTTGCGAAATATCAATATGAATAAACTCAAAGCCGGCATCTATACCCTGTTTAGCAGCCTCTACTGATGGACTATGATCGAGGTTAATATAAATTTCAATGCCATATTCACGCTTGTAATTATCGACCATGTCACGAATGTTTTCAGCACCAATGGCTGTAATCTCATCATTTGTTACTTCAACAAGAACTGGAGCATTTTTCTTTTGCGCTGCTCGAGCTATCGCAATAAGTGTGTCTTGATTGTCAACGTTAAATGCCCCGACAGCAAAATGCTGTTGCCTTGAACGCTGCATCAAATGCCGTGCACGAAGTGTATTATCGCGAATTTCTTGAATAGTTAAGCCCATAACCCCTAGGTTTCTCCCTTATTTTCTTATTCTCAGTATAGCACTCATGGTTCCAAAAAGCACCCCGCCCACAAGTGCTATACTTAACACTATGATTAGAGCTATTCTTTTTGATTATTACGGTGTGCTTCGACCCGATACGTACCAGCAGTGGCTTGATGCACATGGTTTAATTCGAACCGGTGTATTTCAAACTCTCTCTGAAAAGGTAGACGCCAATATCATTAGCACGGAAGATTTTTTTGAATCACTTAGTACACTCACCGACATTGATTCTGAGACAATTCGAAACGAGTTTTCTAACACACCGTTAGTAGACGATTCTGTACATGCCCTTCTATCTAAACTAAAAGCAAGCTACTCGTTAGGGCTTATTTCAAACGGGTCTATAAGAACCCGAGACCGACTCAATACTGACAAATTAGCATCCTATTTTGATGCAATCATAATTTCAGCAGAGGTCGGTAAAATTAAGCCCGATCCTGCAATCTATTACGCAGCACTTACTCAATTAAACGCCTCAGTGGAAGAAGTTATCTATATTGATGATAGCGCGACCAATATAGAAGCTGCTCAAAAGCTTGGCTTTATATCTATTCATTTCACGGATATTAAGAAGTTAGACTCAGAGCTAAGTCGGATTCTATGATGTATGCTTATTCCTGGTGATATCGAGGAGTGTCTTTAAGCCACTGCTCTAGTGTTTCAACGATCTTCCGCCCACTTAGACCAAAGTGCTCCATAAGCTCATTGGGCGCACCCGATTCACCAAAACGGTCATTCATACCAATACGCTTTACCGGCATCGGAAGCTTCTCCGTAAGAAGCTCAGAAACTGCCGATCCAAACCCTCCCGCAGCTTGTGCTTCTTCGGCTGTTACGACACGGCCGGTTTTCTTCGCGCTGGCAAGAATAACCGCTTCATCAAGTGGCTTAATAGTTGGTACATGCACCACCTCTGCTTCTATACCCTTTTCTGCAAGAAGCTTCGCGGCAACAAGAAGATGATAGGTCATTGTTCCAGTCCCCATCAAGGCAACGTCGCTTCCTTCACGAAGCACATACGCTTTGCCTATTTCAAATGGCGATTCTTCTGTACTGATAATGGGCGTTTTTTCTCGTGCAAGACGCAAGTAGGTCGGTTTACCATTACAGGCAACGAGCTTTGTCGCTCTCTCGGCTTCTAGACTATCCCCGGGCGCAATAACGACCATATTGGGAAGAACCCGCATTAATGCAATATCCTCAAGCATTTGATGGGTAGCTCCATCAGGACCAACACTCACCCCCGCGTGAGAACCTACGATTTTCACCGGCTGATTATTAAGTGCGGCAGTAGTGCGGATTTGCTCCCAGTTACGTCCTGGGCTAAATGCAGCATAACTACTTGTAAAAGGTATCTTGCCTGCACGAGCCATACCGCTTGCTACAGTTACGAGGTTCTGCTCACCAATACCAACCTCTATAAACCTCTCTGGAAATGCTTCCTTAAATAGGTGCATCTGAGTACTCTCGGTAAGGTCAGCGCAGAGCGCAACAACAGTCTTGTCCGCCTCACCGGCAATCTTAAGTCCACGGCCAAAACCAGCCCTAATTGGCTCCAGTGTAACATCGTCCTTTAAAACATTCGGATTTACAAGGTAGTTCATAGACCTCCTCCTTCATGAGTGATAGTACCGCCTAGTGTACGCAAGTCCTCAAGTGCTTCCTTTGCCTGCTCGGCATTTGGTGGTATACCATGCCATTTGTAGTTGTACTCCATAAAGTTAACCCCTTTACCTGGAATGGTGTGGCAAATAATAACCGTTGGCTGATATGAGATTGCCCGCGCTTGACTACAAGCGTCAATGATACTTTCGATGTTATGTCCATCTATCTCAATAACGTGCCAGCCAAACGACTCCCACTTCGCTTTCAGGTTTTCTAATGGCATCACTTCCTCGGTTGGGCCGTCAATTTGAATATTGTTTCGATCCACAAAAGCAACAAGTTGAGAAAGTTTATATTTACCGGCAAACATCGCTGCCTCCCAAATGTTACCCTCGTCAAGCTCGCCATCACCCATCATCACATAGACAAAACGATGCGGGTTCTTGTCGATGTACTGCAAAGAATACGCATACCCCGACGCCTGGGATAAGCCGCTTCCTAGAGGGCCACTCGTGTTCTCAAGCCCGGGCAATTTTTCACGCTCCGGGTGACCTTGCAGGCGAGAGCCCAGTTTTCGAAGCGTGAGAAGCTCAGATTTATCAAAGTACCCCGCTTCCGCCATAGCAGCATACTGCACGGGCACCGTATGACCATTACTAAGGAAAAATATATCCCTGTCCGACCATTCAGGCTCCTCGGGGCGAATATTGAGCACATTAAAATAGAGAGCAGCAAAGATATCTGCTAATCCTAAAGGCCCAGCACTATGGCCACTCCCGGCTGTTTGTAGCATTGTAATAATACTACGACGAATTTCAACTGCCTTTTGTTCAATCTGTGGAATCGTTAACTGTGTCGTCATATAACCCCCCGCTTATTTATTTCCTTTACTAGTGCCTGGTACGCGTTTGCTGGAGACTCGGCTTGGGCTATCGCCCCACCAGTATTTAGAATATCTACACCGCCTTGGGTAAGCGTGTACGCGTTCTCTATGTTTACTCCGCCATCCCACCCGATTTCCACATCTTGCTTCACTTTTTTAATAAGGCGCACTTTTTCAAGCTGCATCATGCTCGCGGTGCCACCATTATGCCCAAGATCGCCAGAAAAAATCATTACATGGTCTGCCTCTCGTATCGCCGCTTCAACACTTGAAGGGACTGTTGTTTTCAGCAAAGCGACTCCAGCCCTAATACCCGCCTCCTTGATAGTACGAATATGCGGTAGGATGTTCTCCTGAGCTTCAGCGTGTAAAATAATCATGCTCGGCTTTAGCTGTATAAGCTGAGGGAGATGCTCTGAGGGACGTGCCACCATTGCGTGAATATCTACTTCCCAACCTTCAGGCCAATACAGCTGTGATTCGCTTAGTAAAAATACCGGAGCAAACTCGCCATCGCTTATATCTATATGAATCCTACGCGCAAATGGCTGATATGCCTGCAGCGTAGCGCGTAAGGCATCGAGCGTCTCGGGCATTATTGTAGGGACGATCATACTCATTATGAAAGTTCGTCCAGTTCCGCATTGCGGCGTTTGTATCGAACTGCGCCGGCAAATGGGGTATTAAGCCATGTCTCGAGCACCCCTTGCCATGCACTATCATCAAGTTGCGTAAAAATACGAGCAGGAAGGCTAATGACGTTACTGTCATTATCGTTACGCGTCATTTTCGCTTCAAAGGCATCCCAAATAACACTCGCTCGGATACCCCTAAAGCGATTAGCGGCCATAGCCATTCCTTGACCTCCCCCGCATAGCAACACCCCACGAGGATCAGCATCGTCACTTCCAAGTACTTTTAGCGCAACTGCCTGGGCAAAGGTGGGAAAGTCATCGTTCGGGTCAAGCGAAGCACCCCCAACATCTTCAACCTCATACCCATGCTTACTCAAATAAGCAAGCACGTCCTCTTTAAGATGAAATCCTTGATGATCAGCCCCTACATAAATTTTCATGACTCCCCCTTTATCTCGCCTATGCTTCGCGGTGCATACTTTTAGCAACGTCGGACACAAGTTCGACGAGACGATTCGAGTAACCCCACTCGTTGTCATACCACACCATAATTTTTGCTAAATTACCATCCACTACTTTTGTTAAAAGGAGATCAACAATACCCGAGTGGCTATTCCCAATATAGTCTCGACTCACAAGTGGCTCCTCACTTACAGCAAGTATACCTTGATAATATGGCTCCGAGGCAGCCTTCTTGAATGCCCCGTTGATTTCCTCTACTGTCACATCGCGTTCTAGAAGTACCGTTACGTCGCTGAGTGAAACAACAGGTGTAGGTACGCGAATACTTAATCCATCAAATTTACCCTCAAGCTGCGGTAGCGTCTTTGTTACAGCAATCGCCGCACCAGTTGTTGTAGGAACGATATTCTCGGCAGCATTCCGGCCTTCACGAAGATCCTTCGCCGGGGCATCCTGCACTACCTGGCTTGCTGTGTAGCTGTGAACAGTAGTAAGGAGTGACTTTTGTACGCCAAATTCAGCGTCAAGCACCGCCATAACGGCACCAAGCGAGTTAGTAGTACAGCTAGCGTTGCTCACTACGTGGCTCGCGCCTTCAACCTTGTCATCATTTGCGCCAAGCACAATAGTGTCAACGCCATCGCTTTTTGAAGGGCCGCTAATAACCACCCGTTTTGCGCCAGCTTTAATATGGAGTTCAGCGGACTCCTTGTCGGTAAAACGTCCCGTAGATTCAATGACAAGCTGTACCCCTAGCGTATCCCACGGCAACGCTGCAGGATCACGCTCGGCAATTACTTTAATATGCTTGCCATCAACCACGATACCGGTATCATCGTAGCTTACCTCGTGTGCGTATGTCCCGTAATTACTGTCGTGTTTTAGTAGATACGCAAGAGTTTTTGTATCCGTAAGGTCATTCACCGCAACCACCTCTAGGTCGCTACGACCAAATGCTAGTTTAAATGCATTTCGTCCAATACGACCAAAGCCATTGATTGCAATTTTCGTCTTCGCCATAGTAAAGCCCACCCCTTCGTAAGCATTAGCAGTATTTACCGTACATTATATACCATCTACCCCTCGTACCAAAACTTTCGTATACTAGTAAAATGAAAAAGAGCGAGTTACTCGAACATGCAAAACCTTTTTACGAAGATGAGCAGCTCTTAGAATTAGAGCATGCAATTGATATCGCCTCAAAAGCTCACCGAGGCCAAAAACGTAAAAGCGGAGAACCATACATCACTCACCCTCTTTCGGTTGCTTCTATTTTAGTAGATTGGGGTATGGATATCGATACCGTGCTCGCTGGGGTACTCCATGACACCGTTGAAGACACGGACGTTACCCTTGAGAAACTTGAAACTCTTTTTGGTAAAGACGTTGCCTTTTTAGTAGACGGTGTTACGAAAGTTTCACAGGCTCGTGCAGGTATGCAAGATCTTACTGAGTATCTTCCCCAAACCAAAGACAACCTCTCGAAACTTCTCATAGCAATCGGCCACGATGTGCGAGTGATTATCATTAAATTGGCCGATAGGCTCCACAACCTACAAACTCTCCAATACATGCCGAAGACGAAACAACTAAAGATTGCCCGAGAGAGCCTAGAGGTCTTCGCGCCAATGGCAGACCGTCTTGGTATGGGGCGTGTACGTATGCAAATTGAAGAACTCGCCTTTAGCTACCTCAACCCGGCCGAATTCCAGAAGCTTCAAAACCTCATGCGAAAGCGCCTTGGTAAAAGCACACGTAAACTAGGTGGTGTACGTAACGAGGTTGAAAAGGCACTAACCACTCAACATATCAAACACGAGATTAATGGACGCGTAAAAAGTATCTACAGCCTTCACAAAAAGCTATTGAAGGGTGAACGCACAATCGACGATATCTATGACCTCATGGCGCTCCGCGTGATCGTAGAAAACAAAGAAGATTGCTACCGGGTGCTTGGTGTTCTTCATACGCTTTACCAGCCAATGATTGCCCGCATCAAGGACTATATCTCCGTACCAAAACCGAATGGATACCAAAGCCTCCACACAACCGTAATCACCCCTTCGAAGCAAATCGTGGAGTTCCAGATCCGTACGTACGAAATGCACGAGTACGCCGAGCGAGGACTCGCCGCAAGCTTCCACTACCACGAGCAAAAAACCTCGAAAGACTACACAAAAAGCCGCGCCAGTTCAGTACTGCCTAGTCACATGCAGTGGATTACCCAGTTACAAGAAATTGCCACCAAGCTTCGCGGTGGTGAGGAAATTCCTAAGTCGCAACTTACTGTTGACCTATTCGGCAACCGTATCTTTGTCTATTCACCAAAGGGCGATATTTATAACCTCCCAGAAGGTGCATACCCCCTCGATTTTGCGTATCTTGTACACAGCGATATTGGCAAGCATGCGTATGGGTTTAGGGTGAATGGGATTATTCACTCATTTGAAAAGCCTCTACAAAATGGTGACGTAGTTGAGGTTATCACCCGAAAGACGTCTCTTCCAAAGGCTACTTGGCAAGAACTTGTTGTTACTACTCATGCCCGCACTAAGCTACGCGCTCAGCTACGAAAGACGGGCGCCATCGAAAGTATTAGCCACGCAGCCGGAATTGTGCGTGAAAAAACCCGCCGTAAGCGGGCTTCCTCAGACTAGAACGAAAACGGCTAAGCTACACGAGCAATAGACTCGCGTACCACCTTCATCGCTGCGGCTGCGTCACCCCAACCATGAAGCGTGCCGTCCACACCTTTCCAATCTTTTTTCCAATCCTTGTAGTGACTATAGAAATGTTCGATTACCTTCTTGAAATTTTCGCCAAGATCATCAAGTTCCTTGATGTGGTCCTTGCTGATATCGTCAGCAGGAACTACGATAAGCTTCTCGTCCATCTCGCCATCGTCCTCGAAGTACAATACACCAATTGGGCGCGAAGGCACAACCGTACCGTGAGGCACCGATTCATCAATAATAAGCAACGCATCAAGCGGGTCACCGTCCTCACATAAAGTATCGGGTATATACCCATAGTCGCTCGGATATCCAAGAGTTGTCCCATTCACACGATCGAGAAAAAGACGACCTGTTTCTTTGTCAAATTCGTATTTGTTTCGCTCACCCTTACGAATCTCAACAATAACATTCACAACACCATCTATGATATCACCAGCAGTAACTTCTTTGTATGCCATACGGTCTCCTTTTTGTTCTATCACTTTAATTTTAGCAGTTTTTAACTAAAGCGTATATAATCAAAAGACGAAAATGCAACTTATATCGCCAACCGAATACGTGACGCGCGCAACTCGCGCTATGGAAACCGCCACCACGCGTATTTATTTACTTTCAATGGTAATTGCCGACCACGAAAAAACCCATACCCTTATCACTGCTCTCGAAAATGCTGCTAAACGTGGCGTTGAGGTTATCGTTGCTGCCGATGTTTTTACGTTTGGTGAAGTAAGTGGAGGGTTTTTACCGGTGCGCTATTACAGCCCTGGCGCAAGAGATACGAACCGTATGGTAAAAGTACTCAAGCGCTCTGGCGTCAAATTCTCGTGGCTTGGCCGAGGTCGTATAACGGTATTCAACGGCAGAACTCATAGTAAGTGGTGTATCGTGGACAATACTATCTTTAGTTTCGGCGGAGTAAATATGTACGAACAAGGCATTACGAACGTTGATTATATGTTCATGCTCAAAGATACCCTGCTTGCTGATCGCCTTTGCGACGAACAAAAACGTCTACAACTTGCAGAGCGTCGCTCAACCAATTACCCCAGCGTAACGTACGAACATGGCGACATGCGCGTTCTTATTGACGGGGGTATTATCGGCCAGTCAGTAATCTATCGCCGGGCGTGCGAACTTGCCGAACAGGCGGAGCATATTACGTTCGTTTCACAATACTGCCCCACTGGAAAGCTTGCACGCATCCTAAAAAAGCGTCCGACAACCCTATTCTTTAACTTACCCCATCAGGCCGAGGGGCTTAATAGAATAGTAATTACGGTTAGCCAATTTATTAGCCGACTAAAAACCACCTACAATAAAGATACGTATCTTCACGCCAAGTGTATTATCTTCACTATGACAGACGGTCATAAAGTTGCCATTAGTGGATCACACAACTTCGCCTACACGGGTGTGTTATTAGGAACGCGCGAAATAGCCATTGAAACAGCAGACCCTGCTATCATAACCCAGCTAGAATCGTTTATTAAAGACTGTGTCGTCTAAGCGGCACGGTCGAACTCGTCTAGATATTCACGAATAGCTAAGGCAGCTGAAGCCCCCTCACCTACTGCGCTCGCGATTTGCATTGTCGCACCGCTCCGAACGTCCCCGCTGGCAAACACCCCGTGCATCGAGGTCTCCAGACGGTTATTTGTCTTTATAAGTCCGACTTCATCAAGCTCAATCGGTGTTTCAGATAAGAAGACCGTATTCGGAAGTAACCCGACGAACACGAACACGCCATCAACTGCTATATCATGCTTCATATCGCCCTCTGTCACTTTCACTCCTGAC
>DODJ01000007.1 GCA_003545655.1 Candidatus Saccharimonadota bacterium | reverse complement strand
AGGATTGAGGGAGCGGATACTGCCCCGTTTCCGCTTCTATTTGAAGTACTTTATTTGCAAAAGCCCTAAGGTCGGATTGAACCGCCACGTCATTTGCCCGTCCTTGTATCCCCGTATAGGCTACTACCGTTATCGCTGCTAAGATAGCAATCACCACAATAACAATCAGAAGTTCGACGATAGTAAAGCCAGATTGTTTTGCCCACTGCTTCATTGGGTCTTAGTATACCAAAAAACGCACCCGTGCAAGTGCGTTTAGGAAAATTGCCACTATTTTGAAGAATTTTACCCGACCGAAACGACGGTGTATGAAATATCGCCCTTAGGGGTGGCTATGGTAACTTTTTCGTCAATTTTCTTGCCATACAGCGCCATACCAATAGGAGATTCGTTGCTGATTCTGCCTTCAAGCGGATCGGCTTCGACGGGGCCGACAATAGTGTATTCTACCTTCTTGTTGCCTGTTTTTAGGGTGACGTGACTACCAAGACCAATTGCACCTTTTTTGCTCGCTTTGATAATTTCAGCGTTGTTCAAAATGTCTTCAATTTCGGCAATACGGGTCTCTAAAAGCCCCTGTTCCTCACGGGCTGCATCATACTCGGCGTTTTCACTTAAATCACCGAAATCGCGAGCCTCTGAAATTTTATCAGCCACTTCACCACGGCGAGATTTTAGCTCGGTTAATTCCGCTTCTAGCTCTTTCTTACCCTCGTTGGTAATTTGGTAGGTTTTCTTCATATCTTTAATCTTTCTTAGTTCTTATACTGCTAGCCCTACGCTATATGTAGCGTAGGGCGTTGCTCCCAATACTCTATTTATTCCCCTATTCTAGCAATGAGGTCTTCAAGTGTCAATAACTCTGTTTCGCCTGTTTTACGCACGGTAAACTCAAGTTTACCTTCGGCCAGAAGCCGCTCGCTGATGGTTACTCGGTACGGTAATCCTATCAGTTCAGCATCAGCGAACTTCGCGCCTGGACGCTCGTTACGATCGTCGAAAAGCACGGTAATCCCTGCTTCTTGCAGCTTCTTATATAAGTCGTCTGCCTGCGCTACGACATCACCAATACTTACTAGGTACACATTGTACGGCGCAACGGCCTCTGGCCACACTAACCCCTTATCGTCGCTGAGTTTTTCGGCAATAACCCCCATTACCCGGGTAATGCCGATACCATACGAGCCGATATAGAGCGACTTCTGGCTCCCATCCTGCGCGGTATAATACAACCCCATTTCATCGGTCTTCTGACTACCGAAGTTAAAAATATTCCCCACTTCAGCCGTTTTTACCGGTTCAAGCTCATCGCGCGAAATACCCAACTCTGCCACAGCCTCATCAATCACTTCTTCATTGACGGCGATGTTCTTGCCACGGTGCAGGTAAATAACGTCCTCACCCGCGTCACAAATGGTTTGAAACTCATGGCTAAACTTCGTAAAGGCACCACCACTTGCAAACGTCACGTAGGTGTCATCACCAATACCGAGGCGGTCATAGACACGTTTGTACGCTTCAATGGTTTTCTCATAGTAAGCGTCGAGCGCCTCTTTTGAATCATGTAAGGAGTACATGTCCTTCATGACAAACTCGCGTCCACGCATAATGCCACTTTTTGCCCGCAATTCATTACGCATCTTAGTTTGGAACTGGTATAAACTCACTGGCAAGTCTTTGTAGCTGTGTAGGTAATTTTTAAGCATTTCAACGATGGGTTCTTCGTGGCTCCACCCAAGTCCAAGCTCGGTGTCATCCTTAAGGCGTGTCTTAAACCATACGTCTACCACTTCATCGCTCCAGCGGGTAGTTTTTTCCCAGACTTCACGACGCTGCAAGGTGGTCATAATAAGCTCGTTACTATCGATAGCGTTCATTTCCTCGCGCACAATCTGCTTGATGTTTTCAAGTACCCGAAGCCCTAACGGAAGGTAGGCATAGACACCGGCCATTTCCTTGTATACAAACCCCGCCCTAATAAGCAACTGGGCGTTTTTTGACACCTCGTCGGCAGGTACGTTTTTCAACGTTTTAGTAAATAATTTCGATACGCGCATACTACCCCAGTATACCCAAGGCGAGCGGGTTTATAAAGAGTAAATAAAACGCCAGCCCGTTTTTTGCCATATGGAGAAAAATAGCCGGCCATAAGCTACCCGTAATAATACGCAGCACACACAACACTATGCTTAGGGCGAATACATCCACCCCTACATTCCACTGAAAATGCACCACCGCAAACACCACACTCGTCACGAGCACCGCCACCCATACCGGCGCGTATTTCCGTAGCTTTCCAAATAAATACCCCCTAAAAAGTACCTCTTCAGCAACGGGTGCGACAATCACGAGCACCACAAATGCAAGAATATATTCAAATTGGCCAGAAATACCGCTAAAGCCCGTATCTTGTGGTTGTTGAGAGTCAAAAAACGGCAAAACTACTAAAGCAACACTGGTAAGTAGCGCGCTAAGTATAACGTACCCTACCGCGCCAAGCGGAAGCCATATACCGTCCTTCCAGTTCGGCCAACGATGCACCCCAAGCTCGCTTAGGCTGGTACGATACCGCTTAATAGCCCAGGGCAGCCCGATCACTAACAAGAGTGCAAGGGCATAAATCACAACACTTAAGATGGCGTTGAGAAGAAACGGGTTAAATGCACTAAATACTACTCCAACATATTGAAGTGCTGATATGACCACGAGAAGAAGTGCTTGCGCTAGTATAAAGCCCAAGAATACCCAGGCCGGTACCCCTATCGAAAGCGCCACCCTGCGCCATACACTAGAAGAGCTTGAAGACATCGGACACCGTTATCACGACAAACAAAAGCATAAGTACCGCAAAGCCTGTGCCGTGGATTTTTTCTTCGCGCTCCTTCGTAAGTGGCTTCTTAAACACCCTAAACAACGCCGTCACAAACCATCGGCCTCCATCGAGCGCCGGGATTGGCAACACATTCATAACCGCAAGACTTAATGAAATAATAGCTGCCAAAAAGATGATCTGGTCAAACCCCGAGCCACTTACCGCAGGAAAAATTACCCCTAATAAGCCCACCGGCCCTGTAACATTCGCGCCCGCCGCCTCAAGTTGCTCGTTTGCGGCCTGGCGACCCTCCTCACTTGGGCTTAGCTGCCCAATAAGCCCCCCAAAGAAATTAACCAAGATATCACCGAGACCCTGAAACGTCACCCAAGTAAACTGTGCGGTCGTTACTACCCCAACAATAGGTGCCGACCAGGTTGCTTTAATAGCTTCCTGCTGCCCAAGGTTCGCCCCAAACACCACGCTATTCGCGTCACGCAGCGTCGTCTCAGTGGTATGCTGAACCCCGTCACGTTCATATACGACAGGTACCGTTTCACCACCGTGCACCCTGCTGACATCAATAAGCTCTTGGGTTGAATCTACAGGCTCACCGTCAAAGCTAATAATCGCATCGCCCGCCTCTATGCCTGCTTGTTGAGCAGGGTATCCATCAACCACCTGTGTCACAATAACCGGGGTTGTGACTACTGTGGTGTCAGCTGGTACGCTAAATTGGTCAGGAAGAATTTTTGGAATTCCGACAAATGCGAGGATAGTAAGAAGCACCACTGCCGCAAGCCAGTTTACGACTACTCCAGCGAATAAAATTTTTGTCTTCTGCCAAAAAGTTGCGGCACCGTAGTCACCTTTTTTACTCGCGGCATCGTTTTCGCCCTGTAATTTTACAAACCCTCCCAGCGGCAGCCAGTTAATACTGAAGAGTACACCATTTTTTAGTTTTTTCGCCCATGCCTTTGGTGGAAACCCAATACCAAACTCCTCTACTACCACCCCATTTCGACGAGCGGCAATGGCGTGGCCAAGCTCGTGTATCACCACAAGTAACACCAGCACTATTAGCCCAATAATGATTCCTGCAATTACCATGAACCCTCCGCTTTTTTGTCTCGGTTAGCTACCAAATCGGCGCTGCCGTTTTGCATATTCTTTTATTATAGCCGTCACGTCGTCTTTTGTCATTTCAGGCCAGTTTTTTTCCAAAAAAAGGAATTCGCTATAGGCCGAT
>DODJ01000054.1 GCA_003545655.1 Candidatus Saccharimonadota bacterium | reverse complement strand
TCTTTTCAACGTTTCGAAGCCCTAAGTAGTAACCGGGGACCTCTCGACCGACGTAGTTCTCAATCACCGTGCGCACAGAACCATTCCATCCAATATCGCACACTGCCACACGTGACGCTGGATTACCAAACCCTACAGAATCAAGATACTCAAGTACTGTATCTCGTTCACGCTCAGCCGTCTCAAGGATCACATCCTTTAACAAAAGAAGCATCGATTCAACATTCACTGCACTTGAACTGTCGACTGTATCATTCCTAAGGTTTACACCTGCAGACTTAGCAGCACGTACCACCTCGGGGCTTTTTTTGTCTAAATTAAACGTTTTAAGTGTCGCATCAAGACTTGCGCCCCTGTAAAGCTGCGCAAAAGTCGTAATATCTTCACCGCTCAGCACGCGCATCCCAGGGAAGACGAGCGCACGTCGAGAACCGTAAATATACTCGTTCGCAACCGCGTGCTCACCAAACACAAGATTATATGCTTTGTGTATAATATTACCGTCGCGAGCCAAGAAAAGCACCTTGTCACACGAATCATCCTTGAGACTCTCATGAAGCCATTGGCTAAACCCAAGCAAGAGTGGACCCAATACCGCAAACCCAATTGACTCTTCGACATCAACTTCATGAGTTGTGATGTAGTTTGCAACTACCGCATCAACGATACTTTGCGTAACCTGTCCAAGATATGCAGTTTCCGGAGCCTGGAGCCGACGCTCCCATACACCGTACATTCGATTAAGAATCCCTCGGTTCTTCAGAACCTCAATTGCACTTTGAATATGTATCGCATTAACTCCGTGCTGTCGTGCCATTGTGATATCATCATGATAATTATCACCAATGTGAAGCACTGACGCTTCGGGAAACGCATCACGTAGTGCTATAAAGGCAGTTCCAGATGCCTTCGAGAGGTGATCTTCGCAGGATACCAAGAAATAGTCGATGTCCTCTATTCCGTTCTGATCAAGACTTGCCTTAATGACCCGCTTTGGCAGATACATATCTGACACAATTGCTATCTTCTTACCGGCTTTTTTTGCATACTCATAAAGTGGAGCAGCACGCCCTCTTACAAGCACCGCCTTTTCAGCTTTAATTTCAAATTCCTTCAATGCATCTACAATATCGGCAGGATAATCTGGGCGGAGTACCCGAAGCTGACTATAAATGTCATCGATTGTTACATCCGCGCTCACTTTGCTGAGTCGAGCGTCTCGTTCAGCCTTAATGCGTAGCGGCCTAAAATCATCCTGAAGAGTAAATAAGCCCTCTTGGTTTAAAAGCTCCTGCGCAACTGTGAAGACATCTACGGGTGCTATAACTGTACGCGATAGGAGCGTATCAAATACGTCAAAAGAGATGACGTCATGTTTATCTATTTGTGTATAGTAATCTTGCATATTATCGCCTTATCTTTGCCTTCACCTTACGAGCAGTATTCTTTAACTTCTCTTTCGCCGCGCGCTTCACTCCCCGTAAACTCAACTTTGATGATGCTATGAGTTGAGCTTGCGAGTCGATCTTATCAGACAGCTCGTGAATCCTCCTTTGCATCTCCTCAAGCTCCCAACCACGAGCTCGTTCAGCGTTTCCAACGTTAAATAGGTACCCATACCCTAGGCTTCCCTTCTCGAGATCCTCGCGCAAGAAGCGATTCGCAAGCTTCGTATGGTACTGTACATGGGACTTACTTGGGTCATAGATAGAGTTACCGAGTATACCACTATTAGAAGGCCGAACGTGGTAGAACGCAAGCGGATAGCCTGGATCCACCTTCTCAATATCGTAAAATCGCATAAACCTTAACACAAACTCCCAGTCGCCGGATACTCGAATAGCTTCGTCGTAGTATCCTACTTTTTTAAATACTTCACGTGCATACATGAAAGAAATAGGCACGGCAAAATTCTCTGCGAAAAGATCATAGAGTGAGAAGTGGCTCAGGTGCGGCATATACTGATCCCTATCCTGAATCCTAATCGCGTTGTTCGAAATTGACTCGTAGATCCTGTCGGTGCGTGCGATAACTCCTTTAACTTTAGTCTTGTCTAAATGTGCCACCATAAGCTCGAGGAAACGAGGATGCCATGAGTCATCATCGTCGTGTATCGCAATAAACTCAGAATCAACACTCTTGATCGGCACATTAAAAGCTGCATCAGGGCCTCGCGACTCCTTGTTATACATAAGCTTGACGCGACCGTTTGTAAGATGCTCGTACTTTGCAACCAACTCTTCAACGGCCTTCTTATCACCGCCGTCGTTATAAATAACGTGGATAAAATCTGTAAACGTCTGCTGATGTACGGATTTGATTGATCGCTCAAGTAAGATAAGGCGATCCTTGGTTCGTGTAATAACCGCGACTCTTGGTGTATTCATGCTACTCATCTCTCTGTTATAAACTGCTGTTATTATACTATTTTTTAAGTGCACCTAGTAGCCAGTCAGCACTTTGTTGCCTCATTATACCCAGCCTCTCGTTAACATCTTGCCAATCAATAGAGCCTAGTAGCTGCGGATCGAACGAATCGGCGTCAACATCTCTAATCAACCTGTCTACCAAACCTAGCTGACCAAGAAAGTCTTCAATTCTAGCCATACCACCAGGGCCGCTCTCGGTGATAATAAAATCCGTATTGTTAATAACCGAGAATAGCATGCCGTGAAATGAGTCAGTAACTATAATTTTCGAATCTCGAAAACTCTTAAGCCACTGCTCTACTGGAGGTAGAACCTTTTCAGTCTCTAGGTTTAAGATATCTATATCACCGCCAAGAAAATCCTCAATCTTCGCAATAATATGTTTCTTAGCATCATTAGATATTAATATATAAGCCGAGCCTTTTTTGGGTTTACTCAAAACCCCGGGATACCGATTAATTAAATCGCTATACTCCTCCGCACCCAAAAGCAGAGTTGGGTCAACCACTTGCTCTGCATCAACACCCCAAGTCTGCCGCATAATACCCCGGGCCGATGATTCACGTACAGATATACTGTTAAATTTAACTAGTAATCTCTTTGCATATGATATAAAACGTTCACCTATACCGGCATCATCTAGCTTATTTTGGCCAAAGCTTGCAGCGTATGATATCCGTTTTATACTCCTATTGTCGTCTTCAAGGAAGTTAAAAAAGAAGAATCCCAAATCTCTCAAATCATCCTCGTACGCGAAGTTTCGCCATACTTGATCAGACCCTACGATGTATGTGGAATAATTGTCATAGCGATTGTAGGTCTTGCGGAAAATGTATTTATCAACAAAATCAGCTGTGTTCACGAAGCGTGGATCTCTGGGGTCATTGGGCTTAGGTAGGTCATGCTCATATGAAATGAATTTGTAGTGATTTTTTGATAAAAACTTCTGTAGTGCATATCGCTGAAGCATATTTCCATAATTAAAATAGCCCGTGAGCGTCAAGATAGCTCCATCAATTTTCCCGTACCTATATTTATTCAAGTACTTTGCACCTATATATTTCTTAAAATCTCTATATCTAGTTCTTACTCGTACAACTCGCTTCAGGTTGCGAAGTCTCCAGGTGATTCTAGTACGAATCTTTAGCTTACTCCGTATCTTGGATACAAACCCAACATTAACATTTTCAACCCCTGGAGTAACCGTCTCAATGCGAAAGTCGTGAATCTTATCGGTGTACATTATGATATCAGATGGAGCATATCGAAATGATTTCGGAACGTGACTTTCTTTCTTAAAATGTCCTACAGAAATAAATGTTATTAGCTTTTCATTTTCTGGTATATCCAACATCCCTCGAACCGTCAAATCTCTTCCTGTCTCAAACATGGCATGGAGGGGGCATGCTGCGAGCCCTTTGTACTCAAGCGCATACAGAACAGACATAGCAAATAATCCACCATCGATATAACCTTGGTTTCTTTCATTAATATCAACATATCCGTTATCGTCGGCTGTAATCAAAAGAAGAACTGGAGGTGTATCATAATAGGCGATCCCCCCTTGTACCCCTAAGACCCTTGCAATGACTCCCTGGTCGTACATAACCCTTACGCGAATGGATTGGCGATTACATACGGTCGGGGTCTTCATCGCAATACCTACAACGTCTTCTATATCCGACTTTCGAACCTTCTTCTTCGAATACGTCCGAACAGCGTACCGACCGCCGGATAAGTCCCTGAAGTTCTTATTCTTATTATCTTCTTTATCTTTGGAAAAGATCGTGTCTGCTCCACCAATATCAGACTCGCAGCCTCGAATTTCACTTTTCCATTCACCAAAGATCAACTCTAGGTCTTGCTTGTATGGCGTGTTTTCATGTACCTTATATAGAGCACTTAAAACAGATAGGGTATTGGTGTATGCGGGGTGCGAAATATCATAGTCGTGCTTCTTGTAGCTATCTAGATAGCCGACAAGTGCTTTTGCTACAGAAAAACCATGGCCAACCTCAAAGCCATCATTGCTAAGGCTCTTTTCTAGAGCATGCGCCGAGAACACAAGCTGAGCCGCTAACTGATGCTGGTTCCCGTGTAATTTGTCCGAGAAATAGCTTCCCCGAAAACGCTCCTCATCCCTATCGTAAAGCCTTGTGAGTTCGTCACGCCCGTCAAGTACGTCATAATAAACCTTTTGTCTATTTTTCATAACTAATGTCGATTCGACTATTCATATTCCAATACTTATCGTATGGTGATACTTTGTAATTATCAAACTTAATAACATCAGGATATCTTGCATACTGTTCACTCTTATCATGCCGCCTAACTAGAAGTGTGAGCGTAAATGAAGAGCTTGGTAAAATATTATCGAGTGTAAAGTTTAGGTCTATTTTTTTACCTTTTTTAATGATAACTTCTTTATTTTCATTAACTGGAATATTATAATCGCTTGCCCAACTCCAAATAATCTCCCCCGTGTTACTACTCATATATACGCCTACAACCGGATCGGTAAAGTCCTTTTTAGGTAGAAGTGTAATGGAAAAATTAATTTCATCATCATTCTTATTGAAATCCGTATTTACCTCGAATGCATCATTTTGGGCAACAATCTGTTGACCATCACCTTTTCGATTCGCTACCAAAAAGAGTTCTGAGTAATGCTCAGAGACTTTCGTAGGTAACCCTGACTCTATAATTTTGCCCTTTTCAATCAATATCGCCCTGTCGCAAAATTGCTGCACAGACTCCATCGCGTGTGTAACGAGAATTACTGTTTTCTTTCTCTTTTTTAGAGTAGCGAAATACTCAAAACATTTTCGTTGAAACGCCTCGTCACCTACTGCAAGTACTTCATCCAAGACGAGTATGTCCGAGTCTGCGCGTATTGCAATTGAAAAGGCGAGCCGAACTTGCATACCAGAGCTATAATTCTTAAGCTTCTGGTCCATAAATTTCTCTAATTCAGCAAATTCAACAATGTCTTTATACATTGCTGTTATTTCGTCTCTATTAAACCCAAGGAGTGCGCCATTAAGGTACACATTCTCTTTTCCTGATAGTTCAGGGTTAAACCCAACACCAAGTTCGATAAAAGGTGTAAGCTTACCATTTACTTGTACTTTTCCCTCATCCGGTACGTATATCTGGGATATTATCTTTAAGAGAGTGCTCTTACCAGAACCGTTCCTTCCGACTATTCCAAAAAATTCACCCTTTTTTACTTCAAATGAAATATTCTTTAAGACACTTTGTGTTGTCGCTTTTCCTTTTGAACGAAAGAGCCCAACAACACCCGACTTTATCGAAGTTGTTTTTTCGTGGGGTAGGACAAACGACTTTGAAACACCCTGCACACTAATGGCAATATCTTTTTTCATTAGACTTCCTCCGCAAAGTAGGGCGACTTCCGCTTAAAGTACCAAGCCCCGAAAATTACCACCAGTACGACAAACACTACTGGTATAAGGCTAAGCCATACACTACCTGTTAGTGAGTAGAGGGTTGGATTTGCCTCACTTACTAACACATGCCGAGTATCTTGGATTGCCTGAGCAATTGGGTTAAATAAAAGCACCGTTCCTAATTTCTGGCTTTGCTCAAGTACCATTGCTAATGGGTAAATAACCGCCGAGCCGTAAAATAAGGCCTGCATAATAATCTCCCATATATACCCGACATCTCTAAACCGTACTTGTACCGCGCTTAGTAAAAATGCCAACCCAAGACCAAAGGCAAACAGTTCTAATATATATATAGGAGCAAGTAGCGCGACCCATGATATATCCACGCCGTTTACTAACATAAATACCGCAACAATAACAAAATTTAATAGTAGGTTTATTAAGGCCGATACACTACTAGCTAAGATGATGACATATTTAGGAAAATTAATCTTTCTAATTACATCCCCACGAGCAACAATCGCGTTCAAGCCGTTATTAGTTACTTCTGCAAAAAAGTTCCAAAGGACAATTCCTAATAACATTGCGATAGGCCAGTGCGGAACATTATCACCAATTTTCAAAAAATATACGAAAACAAAATAGAGAATAGCGAAAAGGAATAGCGGCTTTAGTAATGACCATAAATACCCTAGTACAGACCCTTGGTAGCGTAACTTGAATTCAGTTACAACTAACTCGCGTAAAAGGATAAGCGAGTAACGGTATTTTTTATAGGAATTCGCAAACATAAAACTCATTCTATTATACTACAAAGTCACTACTGATATACTTATAGCATGTCGTTAAAAATACGTACCGAAATAAGTAGCCTTGCTTCAAGACATCAATCAGGCGTAGCGCAATATACAAACCTACTCGTAGAAGCACTTAACGCAAGGCAAGGTATATCGGTTTCTGGGCACTATTTCGATTTCTTAAATCGACAGCCATCTCCATCTATAAATATACAAACTAGTGTTAATAAGTTAATACCTCTACGGGTATACGCAAAATTACAAAGTTACAATATAGCCCCACCTTTCGATATTCTTCAACCAAAAGTCGATCTTACAATATTCCCAAATTTCGCCACTTGGCCTACGGCTCGCAGCTCCTACTCAGCAGCAGTTATTCATGACTTAACATATATATTTCATCCTGAGGTTGTGGAAGAAAAAAACCTACATCACTTAAGGCGCGTTGTCCCTCGCACTATACGTTCCGCTGATTTCATAATTACTGTCTCTAACTCTGTTAAATCCGAGATAGTAAAAGAATTCAACTTAAACCCTGAGAACTGTATTGTTACGCCCATACCGCCTAATAAATCGTTCTTTAAAACTATATCTTCCGAAAGAATAGGTGTAGTGAAAGAAAAATACAACATCAATCCAAGGAAGAAATATATCTACTTTATAGGTAACTTTGAACCCCGTAAAAACCTCGAAGTGCTTATTAAGGCATATTCATTACTATCTCAAGAGGTCAAAAGCGAATACAGCTTAATACTCGCCGGTGGTAAGGGTTGGAAAACTGAAGCGACGCAAAAGGCACTTAATAGCGCTATTCAGTCAGGAGAAGATATTAAACACATTGGCTTCGTCGATCAAAAGGATAGTCCTGCGCTATACCAGGGTGCATCTCTTTTCGTCATGCCCTCATTATACGAAGGGTTCGGTATGCCGGTGCTTGAGGCAATGGCAAGCGGTACGCCTGTTGTCGCTTCGGATATACCCGTATTAAGAGAGGTTGGAGATACCTGTGCAACCTATGCAGACCCACAAGACCCTATATCTTTCCGTAATGTAATACAAGAAGCGTTATCAAACCCTAGACCAACTCGTTCCCAACTACAAAAAAACGCTACACGGTATTCATGGGATGATAATGTTCAGAAAATTATCGACAAGGTAAATGCTTTATCCTAATATCCGCTATAATTATAGATACATGAAAACCATCTCCCTCCTCATCCCCGCCTACAATGAAGAGCAAGTCCTTGAATATCTTTTTCCGCGCCTTAACGCGTTAGCGCAGTCGCAAAAAGAGTACGCGTTTGAGTTCCTATTTATTAACGACGGTAGTAAAGATGCCACCCTTGACATTATTAAAGAGTACGCCGAAAAAGACACTCGCGTCAGCTACATCAACCTCTCGCGTAATTTCGGTAAAGAAATTGGCATGGTTGCGGGGCTTGACCACGCTAAGGGCGATGCGGTGGTTGTTATTGATGCCGACCTTCAAGACCCGCCAGAGCTCATTCCTGAAATGATCTCGCTATGGGAAGAGGGCTACGATGATGTGTACGCAAAGCGACGCTCGCGCGAGGGTGAAAGTTGGCTGAAGAAGTTTACCTCTAAGCAGTATTACAGGCTTCTTCAGCGCGTTACCCGCGTTCCCATACAAGAAGATACGGGTGATTTTCGTCTTCTTGACCGTCGTGTTGTCGAAGCATTAAAGCAGTTCCGCGAGTCGCAGCGCAACGCCAAAGCGATGTTTAGCTGGGTAGGGTTTCATAAAAAAGAAATCTTGTACGACCGTGACCCACGTGCGGCTGGCGAAACAAAATGGAACTACGTTAAGCTTATTGAGCTGGCCCTTGATGGCATTACCTCGTTTACCACCGCACCGCTACGCCTTTCTACGTATGCCGGTATTATTATTTCAGGGCTTACCTTTATCTACCTCGTTGTGCTCGTTGTGCGCACGATTTTCTTCGGCACCGACCTTGCCGGCTACCCTTCAATGATGGCCGTCATATTGTTTTTGGGTGGCGTACAGCTTATATCGTTAGGTATAATAGGCGAGTATGTTGGCCGCATTTTTAACGAAACCAAAGGCCGACCGTTATACTTTGTAGAGGAATATCACGATGGAACAGCTCCTAAAAAAGCACGCACAAAAAATTAGGTTTTTATTTGTTGGTGGCGGGTTAACCGTTCTTGATTTTGTTATTCTATTCGCCCTTACGTTTGCTGGTATGGATAAGTTTATTGCAAACTATATCTCAACCGGCATTTCTATGGTGGTAAGTTTCTTTGTTAATAAGTCGTTTACCTTTAAAAACACCTCTAAAACGGCTAAAAGGCAGTTTGTGTTGTTTATACTAGTGACTATTACCGGGTTATGGGCACTACAACCGCTGGTTATTTGGGTTGTTACTTCAGGCTTGGCGCCGCATATCGCCAGCGACGAAGCCACCTTGTTTATCGCCAAGGTTATTGCGACAGGTGCTTCGCTTGTTTGGAATTATCTCTTATACTCGCGGCTGGTGTTTAAGAAAGAATCAACAACAAGTTAACTTTTCATCTATACAGTTGATGGGGTGAATACTGTTATTATCCCACCCAACTTAAAACCCGCCCCCAGTGAGGTTGAAGTTTCCGCTGCGCAAATATTAGCGGACTACTTTAACACGTCGGTCGAATTTCTTATACCAAGTACTGGGTATAAACAACGAACACCAGATATTATCATGAACGGGGTATTATGGGAAATAAAAGCGCCCCTCGGTAAATCTAAAAAGACTATCGAGAAGCAAATCCGAGCAGGGTTGCGGCAATCACTTAACATTATTCTTGACTGTAGAAGAACGCCTTTAAATAATAGTGTCCTACAAAAACAAATTACATCATGCCTTATGGTGTATAGAAGGGTTAAAAGGTTAATTATTATCACAAAACAATCAACAGTTTTAATAGTAGACAAAAGAAAAAGGCCTATAGTATAATAAGTAACAAGAAAGACCGGGTTGGCGGAACCGCTGATCAAAGGAGTATTCCTAGAAGTTACGAGACACACTGACGAGTGTGTCTTTTCTTTTCCCACCCTGTATACTAAGGGGTACTATGTCACATATTACTATCGACGCCCGCATTATCAACTCGAGCACCGGCCGTTACGTCGAGCGGCTCGTAACGTATCTTCAAGAGGTTGATACAAAAAACGAATATTCTATTCTTGTGCGTAAAAAAGATAAAGACTTCTGGAAACCACGCAATAAAAACTTTACCGTGCGTGTTGCTGAATTTGATAATTACTCGTTTGCCGAGCAAATAGGTTTTAACCGATACCTTAAAAAACTAGATGCCGATTTGGTGCATTTTTGCATGCCCCAGCAGCCTATTAGGTATAAGGGTAAAAAGGTTACGACATTTCACGACCTTACCCTTGTAAAAACCTATAACTCTGATAAAAACTGGTTCGTGTTTCATACTAAACAAGCAGTGGGTAAGCGGGTGTTTAAAAAAGTTGCCGCAAGTAGCGACTACAATATCGCTATTAGTGACTTTACAAAGAACGAACTCCAAACCTTCACCCCTATCCCTGATAATAAAATTACCACTATCTATGAGGCTTCAGAC
>DODJ01000084.1 GCA_003545655.1 Candidatus Saccharimonadota bacterium | reverse complement strand
ATTGTGCCGGTAATTGCCGACTTGTACGCTACAGACTATCCTGAAGTTGCCGAAAACCGCGAGACGATTATTGCCGTACTAGTGAAAGAAGAAAAAGTATTCCGCCAGACACTTCGAAAAGGCCTTCAGCAGCTTACGAAATTTGCGGCAGATGGTGTAACGGGTGCTGAACTATTTACCCTGTATGACACCTACGGGTTCCCTGTTGAGCTTTCTACGGAAGAAGCGTTTAAGCAGGGCATTGAGCTGTCCGAAAACTGGCGTGAAGAGTTCGACGCCAACATGGAAGAACAGCGCAACCGCTCGCGTACGGCTACGAAAGGTGAATTTAAAGGTGGACTTGGTGGCCAAAACCCCATTCACCTCAAGTATCACACCGCAACACACCTGTTGCAATCGGCACTCCGCGAAATCATTGGTACAGGTATTCAACAACACGGAAGTAATATTACCGAAGATCGCCTTCGCTTTGACTTTAGCTTTGACCGTAAGGTAACGCGCGAGGAACTTGATAAAGCCGAAGAGCTCGTGAACGGCTGGATTGCGGAAGATCTTCCGGTTGGTTTTAAAATGTATCCAACCCAAGAAGCCTTGGATATGGGTGCGATTGGTCCGTTTGGCGAACGCTATGATACTGAGGTGAAAGTGTATCAAATGGGCCCAGATGACCATATCGTGAGTCTTGAAATTTGTGGCGGTCCACACGTTGACCATACCGGGCAACTTGCGGAAGGCGGTAAGAGGTTTAAGATCACCAAAGAAGAAGCCTCAAGCGCCGGGATACGGCGGATTAAGGCCGTACTAGCCTAGACGCTGCACTTCAGAATCTGGGTGAATGATTTTTTTCAGGTTCCTTACGACACCCTGCTGAAGCCCTGACGTGTCTTCTTCCTGTAGTTTTCGTACCATACCGTTGTAGTAGGCGCTAACCTCTTCACCTGAATAGCTTGAATCCTGTATATCGGCGGATAGTTTTATGCTGGCGTCACCTCGGCCTGATGAGTAATGTACCCCTAGAAAAGCCGGACCTTCAGTAAGGGGTTGTTCGGCAATTAATTCAAAGAAACGCTTCGGAGTAGTACGGCGCATTCTGCCCGTGTCTTTGTTTGCTTGTACCGCGAAACTCTTGCCAACATTCATTTGGATATCACCATACTCGGGCCCTACATCAAATTCGTAATGAGCACGTTGCTCGACTGACCGGTAGGTATGAAGCCCCTCAAGCTCACGTATTACTTCAAAAGCTGGTCGTGGGGCGTCCGCAGAAGAGTATCCGAGCATCGTATGCGCGCGGATATCTTGTAGGATATCTAAAGCTGCCGCCTCGCTAATCCGAGTGTGTGGCACCTTGTTGTGGGGGGCGGGTGTTTTTACTGTCCTTGTATAAAAGCGGTCTCCGATGCTCACGAGACGCGAAACACTAAACCCGCCTATTTTTCGAAGTTCTACAGTTGAACGCGACAAGTGTCGCTCGTTGCTATATACGCTATATATGCTATGAACGCTGAGACCGTCAAAGGGGGTGTTGCCAAACATAGAAAGGTATGCCCTAGAAGGGATAACCCCGCTACCATCAAGGTGAATGCGTTCGCTTGAAGTACTTTGCTCGGTGTATCCCCGCGCTGCCAAGGCACTATCAATAAGCGGATTTATATCCTTACTCATTTCACGTCGTTGATCACGGCTGAATAGGAGTTCACGATTCTGTATAGGCCGAGCTTCGCTCATAGTAATATTATACCACAAATAATTAAAAAATACAACAATTACGACCATAAGCAGCTTTGGTATATAATAAGGGGCAATTATGGTATTAGAAAAATTACGAAAAACACGCAAAGCGTCAGACGAAGACTATATTGTTGCACTTGATATTGGGACTGAATTTGTAAAGGCACTTATCGCACAGCTTGAAGGCGACGAGCTTAGTATTATAGGGGTAGGCCGCGCGCGCCAAGAAGTAAGTGACATGCATTCGGGGGCAATTGCGGATATTGCCGGGGTAGTGCGCAACTGTGAAGAAGCCCTTGCGCAAGCTGAAGACCAAGCGGGGTTGCAGGCAAAACGGGTAGTTATTGGTATTGCCGGTGAGCTTGTAAAGGGGGTAACTGACACAATTCGGTATCGTCGTCCTCAGCCTGATCGTCCGCTTGATGATGCTGAAATGGAATTTATTATCGAAAAAGTACAAGAACGTGCCCAGTTAAAGGCACAAAAGCAAATTGGCCTTGAAACCGGTAATGACGAAGTTGAAGTAAAGCTTGTAAACAGCGCATTAGTTGGTATCCATATTGATGGGTATAAGGTAAGTAACCCTATTGGTTTTCAGGGTCGCGATGTTGCGGTGCAAATTTACACCGCCTTCGCCCCAATGGTCCATATTGGCGCGCTTGAGCGCGTTGCCGATGAACTCTCGCTTGAACTATTAGCAGTGGCAGCTGAGCCATTTGCGGTGAGCCGTAGTGTGCTAGGGAGTGACGCAAGTAGCAACTTCACCGCCATACTTGCGGACGTTGGGGGTGGTACGACTGATATTGCTGTGGTGAATGATGGTGGCGTCGAAGGTACTAAAATGTTCGGTATTGGGGGGCGTAGTTTTACGCAAACGATTGCGACCGATATGAACCTCTCTTATAAAGATGCTGAGAAATTAAAGGTAAATATTGACCATTCAAACATTAAAGCTTCAGTGAAAAAAGAAGTTGACGAGGCACTCGATAAAACCCTTGAGGTATGGATTGCCGGGGTAGAGCTCGCACTAAGCGAGTTCGATTCGGTCGACCACCTTCCAAACCGTATTCTTCTTTGTGGAGGTGGTTCAAGCCTTGAAAAATTGGTCGACGCACTTCACGGCACTGACTGGCACAAAGAACTTCCGTTCACGAAAAAACCTGCGGTTCACCATATTAATCCCGACGAAGTAATTGGTGTCGCCGATACTACAGGTGATGTTACCGACCACACCTTTATTACCGCTATGGGGCTGCTAAGGGTAGGGTATGATACACTAATAGGGAGTGGTAACGGAGATACCATCCGAGACAAATTTAATCGACTTCTTAAAATATAAAGATGAATAAAGACGTAATTTATATCGATGTTGACGACGACGTAACGGCCATTATTGGCAAAATTAAAGCGTCGAAAGAAAAAATCGTCGCCCTTGTTCCACCGAAGCGTGCTGGGGCCTTACAAAGCGCGGTTAATTTGCGTTTGCTTGACCGTATGGCAAAGACAAGCAAAAAACATCTCGTGCTTATTACACATAACCAAGCGTTAGTGGCGCTTGCCGCTGCGGCTAAAATTCCAGTGGCAAAAAACCTACAAACGAAACCGGAGGTCGCTGAAATAGCGGCGCTTGCCGTAGACGAGGGAGATGACATTATCGATGGGGCTGAGCTACCCGTTGGCGAGCATGTTAAGGCTATACCTGTAAAAGACGGCACCCGCACAGAGGACGCAGCCAAAAAAGAAATGCGGAGTGAAGCACTCGATGACTTAGATATCGACGGTGAAGATGTTGCTGTTGGTGCGGCAGCCACCACAAAGGGGCGTAAAGGGGTGGCTAAAAAAGGGAAGAACCGCCCCAAAATACCTAACTTTGACTCATTTCGTAAAAAGCTCTTCTTTGGTATTGGTGGTGGGGTTGCTCTTATTGCCTTGCTGATATGGATGTTCGTGTTCGCTCCTGCCGCCACGATTATTATCACCGCAAGCACTACACCCGTCCCAATAAATGGGTCGATACAATTAGGTGGCACGGCCGCAACAAATTACGAAACAGGGGTAGTAAGCTCGGTTTCCCAAGAAGAGAAGAAAGATGCTACGGTAGAATTTACCGCGACAGGTACGAAGAATGTTGGTGAAAAAGCGAGTGGTACCATCACCATTACAAACTGTGACGGTCCTAGTTTTGTGCTAGAACCTGGCTCAACCTTTACCTCGTCAGGTGGAAAGACATTCGCAAGCACCGAGTCGGTAACGGTATCCGCCTTAAGTGGGTCGGCTTCGCAGTGTCGTAGCACCGGTGCGGGTGCAGGAACGGGTTCGGTGAATGTAAGCGCTGTTGAATCAGGCGATTCGTATAACATTGCCGCAACGAACTACTCAATCAATGGGGTATCGGGCGATATTTACGCGCGCGGTTCGGCCATGACTGGTGGAACCACAAAAGTTGCTAAGGTAGTAACCAACGAAGACGTCGAGCGGGCAAAGGGCGAGTTGCTTGGCCAGTCAACTGATCAAGAGAAAGACGCGCTTGCTGCTGCATTTACGAGCAGTGAGGTTGCTATTACGAGTAGCTTTACCGTTACCCGGGGTGACGCCGTCTCGACTCCCGGAGTAGACCAAGAAGCCCCTGACGGTAAGGCTGTCCTTACTATACCTACTACCTACACCATGCAGGCGGTGCCTAAATCAGATTTAAACACCTATCTTGAGGCCTCTATTAACGCCAAAATAGATACCGCTACCCAGAAAATTTACAGCACCGGTGTTGACGATGCTACTATTGGCAACTACCGTCTAGACGGCGAGACAATGCTTGCAACCGTTAATGCAACGGGGCGTGTTGGGCCGAAAATTAACGAAGACCAAATAAAGGAAGAATCTGCTGGGAAGATATACGGTGAGGTGCAGCAAACCCTTGAAGGCCAAGATGGTATTACTGCGGTTGACGTTCAGTTCTCGTACTTCTGGGTGCGCACTGTACCAAATAACCCCGATAAGATAACGGTTGAATTTCAAGTAGAAAATGAGTAACACCCGAACACTTGTTGGGTTAGACGTCGGTGAGCGGCGCATAGGGGTGGCAATCGCCGATTTGGCTGTTCGTATTGCCGTACCCTTTACAACCATAGAGGTTGACGGTACTGAAGTACAGGCAATTCAGGCTATCATTGCAAACGAAAACGCCGACACGCTTGTTGTTGGCTACCCCCGCAACCAACTTGGTGAGGCGACTGCTCAGACGCGGTTTGTGGAAACTTTTGCGAAGAACTTCGAGAGTAGTGTGGCGACCATGGTCTATCAGGATGAATCGCTGACAAGTGTACTTGCTGAACAGCAGCTTGAGGCACACAAGAAGCCTTACTCGAAAGCTGACATCGACGCCCAGGCCGCGAGCATTATTTTGCAAGACTATCTAGAGGCACATCATGGATGAATTTCGCCGCCGACCAGTGAATAAGCTTACACCGCCAACTACTCCCCCCTCTTCACAGCTCCCCACTGTTCCGCCTCAAAAGTCTCCGGTACCTTCGCCGCCGGCAGAGCCGATACTCGAAACGCCAGCAGGGGTGTCACCTCCCCCAAAAAAGCGCTCGTGGGTAAAAATTACTATCATAGCACTCGCCGGCCTTGTGGGGCTTGGGGTGGTTGCACTCGCTGGTCTTTTTTGGTGGTATACTGCTCAGCTTGCACCTGTGAACCCCGATGCCACCGAGGAGCTTGTTGTGGTAGAGGTTGTTTCAGGAAGCTCCCCCTCTCAAATTGCACAGACACTTGAGGAGTCAGGGGTGATTCGTAGCCAAACGGCGTTCCTTTGGTATACGCGTTTCGAGCGTGTTCAGAATGCACTACAAGCGGGGACATACCGCCTATCTCCATCTGAATCAACCCAGGAGATAACGACTCACTTAGTGAACGGTCGTGTTGACACCTTTTCGATAACTTTCTTCCCTGGAGCAACCCTTACGAACACGACTGATACTCCTGAAAGTCAGAAACTTGATGTCACTTCTGTTTTGCTGCGCGCAGGCTATAGTGAAGAGGAAGTGGCGCGGGGGATTGCTGCGCAGTATCCAGCTTTTGCGGACACCCTCTTTCAAGGTCGCCCCACAGACGCCGACCTCGAGGGGTATGTGTACGGCGAGACGTATCAGTTCCCCAGTAACGCAACGGTTGAAGATATACTAACAGGTACTTTCACGGAATTTTGGGCAGTTATACAGGAGAATAACCTTGTAGCGGCATTTGAGGCGCAAGGGCTTACCCTGTACGAAGGCATTACCCTCGCTTCTATCGTGCAACGAGAATCCGGAGGCGACGACAAAGAAGAGATCGCCCAGGTATTTTACTCACGCTATCGCAGCGGTATGGTGCTTGGGTCAGATGTAACGTATCAATATATCACCGATAAATTAGGCGTCGAGCGGGATATTAATTTTGATTCAGAGTACAATACACGTCGGTACCCCGGGCTCCCTCCCGGGCCAATTGCGACGCCTGGATATGCGGCGCTCCTTGCCACTGCTCATCCTGCTGATACCGAGTACCTCTATTTCCTTAGCGGCGATGACGATGTTACGTACTTTGCCCGCACGCTTGAAGAACACGAGGCGAACATCGTACAGCATTGCCAGGTAAAGTGTCAGATAATTTGACAATTTAGTATAGTTATAAAATAAATTGACATAAAAAGCCATAGTTGGTACAATAAAAGGAGCACATTACGTGTGTCATATCTACTAGTGTTCCTTCTGGCCGTGTATGCCGAAAACACCTGCGAGTGGGGAAATGATGACGTAATGCGCCTACCATAACGGTCGTACGGATACCAGAAAACTATATTAAATAAACACTGGTCGACATGTATCCCGTTCCCTGTAAACGCAGGGAAGTAAGACCTAGTACGGTAGACGCCCTCGAGAGAAATCCGAGCGGCAGGAGAACGATAATTCGTAATCACATTACGAGCGGTAGTATTCATACTACCCAGGGTGGGGCTACAGTAGCGCGTCCTTTGGATGTGCCTGCTAAGCCAAAAACCAAGCGATCTTCAAAGGGTCGCATCAAATCGTCAACCGTCGCTATATATACTGGTCTTTTCGCGCTTCTTATTGCGGTTATTGCGGTCGGGTATCGTACACCACAAGAGGCAAGCGTGACGGCATCGGCGACCCCAGTTGTTGCTACTACCGACGAAGATGAGGTAGCAGTAAATGATGTGGTGGCTACAGATATTGCCGCATCAGTCGCGGAAGCTACAGAGCTTGCAGTGGCACCGAATATTGCTGAACGTGCGGTATCAACCCGCATTCAAAGCGAATACGCCACGACAGCTGATACCGCTACTATCGCTAAACCGGTCATTGTTGAGCCCACCGATGCCACACGAAGCATTACTACCTATACTATTGAGCCCGGTGATACTGTTGATTCAGTCGCAGCGAAGTTTGGTATTACTGCCCAAACCATCAAATGGGCGAATGACCTTACCACCGACTCACTTGTAGTGGGTAACACGCTAGAAATTCTTCCTAGGGACGGTATTGTGTATACCGTTGCTGATGGTGACACGGTTGAAAGTATCTCTGACAAGTATAAGGCGGATGCCTCACTTGTTACCACCTATAACGACCTCGAAATTAACGGGGTAAGCACTGGATTAAAGATTATCATTCCTAACGGTGAGCTACCTGAAACCGAACGCCCTGGCTACATTGCCCCTGTAGTGTACAGCTACACAAGTACCGGCAGTGTAAGTAGTTACTCTGGTTGGCGCGCAGCGTCAGTAGGTAACCGCTATGCCTTTGGTAACTGTACCTGGTACGCGTATGAACGACGTGCAGCAATAGGCCGTCCTGTAGGAAGTTTCTGGGGTAATGGTGGATCATGGGCGTATAGTGCAATGGCTTCTGGTTTTACGGTTAACAATACACCTGCTGCCGGTGCTGTGTTTGTAGAAGAGGGTAGCCCAGGGCACGCAGGCGTTGTTGAATCGGTCAACGCCGACGGCTCGATTGTTGTTAGCGAAATGAATAACGCGGCGTACGGTGGTTTCAATATTGTAAATAACCGTACTATATCAGCTGGCCAAGCTGCAGTCTATCGATACGTTCACTAATAATCACTGTTGATCAAAACCGCAAGGAGTAAAAGCCTTGCGGTTTTTTGTGTATTCTTGAAACATATAAAATACATATAAAGTTTATATACGTCACGTATATCCTAAAAATAAGCGCGATGCACCACTATGAAAACAGGGGTAAATGTGATATAATAAAAATATATGTTTGTCGATACTGCTAAAGTTACGGTGCAAGCTGGCCGCGGCGGTGATGGCGCGGTCAGTTTTCGCCATGAAATTTATGTCGACAAGGGTGGCCCTGATGGCGGGGCTGGTGGTAAGGGCGGCGATGTTATCTTTGTTGCCACTGAAAACCTTAATACGCTTATAGACTTCCGTTATAAACCTGAACTTAAGGGCGAGCCAGGCCAGGCGGGCGCGAAGCGTGATCGCCACGGAAAATCTGGTGCGCCAAACTATGTAAAGGTGCCGGTGGGGACATTAGTCAAAAAGGATGGCGTGGTTATTGCCGAATTTACCGAAAATGGCCAAGAAGCAGTCATCGCCAAGGGCGGTGACGGTGGCTTCGGTAATGCGCACTTTAAGTCGTCTGTACGCCAGGCGCCAAAAATCGCCGAAAAGGGCGAGCCGGGTGATGCGTTTGAGGCTGAGCTTGAGCTCAAGCTTCTTGCCGATGTTGGGCTTGTAGGGTTTCCTAATGCGGGTAAGTCAACATTCTTAAGCGTTGTTTCAAACGCCCGCCCAGAAATTGCCGATTACGCTTTTACCACCTTAACGCCAAACCTTGGCGTGGCGGATATCGATGACGGTAGCCTGCTAATTGCTGACATTCCCGGCCTTATTGAAGGGGCAAGTGAAGGTAAGGGGCTTGGTGATGCATTTCTTCGACACGTGGAGCGCACGGCGGTTATTCTGCATCTTATTGATGCCTATACTGATGATATTGCCGCTGCCTATAAAACGATTCGAGGCGAACTTGCTGCCTATAGTGACGACTTTGTGGCGCGCCCAGAGGTAATTGCACTTACTAAAACTGAAGGGCTTGACGAGGATATTATTGCAATGCAAGTTGAGGCAGTGAAGGCTGCCGCTGGCGATGTCCCTGTCCTTGCTGTATCATCGCAGGCACATAAGGGGCTTATCGAAGTGCTTCGTGCCTTACGCACTAGGGTAGAAGAAGTGCGCCAGCAAGACGCCGAAAAAGAAGCCGAAGAAACGGATGGCATGGCGGTGATATCGCTTGGCCAAGAAGTAAAGGCGCTTTCATGGCATATTAAAAAACGCGAACAAGAGGATGGTACAACGGTATTCGTTGTAACCGGCCATAAAATTGAGAAGTTTGCACGACGCACCCACTTTGATACCTACGAAGGGCTTAATAGGCTCCGCGACATTATGAAGAAAATGGGTATTACCCATGCGCTTACTCGTGATGGTGCGGAAGGTGACTCGATCATTTCTATTATTGGCGAAGAATTTACACTTATTGAGCAATAATAAAAATATATATTGACAAAAAGTCAATAATTTGCTATAATTAAAAAATAGCTACGAAATAGCCATGTGCTGTTGAAGAGTTCATTGACAAACTGGATAAAGAGAATTCATGCAGTGTATCACTGTAGACACCGAACCACTACATATAGTAGCGGCAGGGTGCCTGCAGTGAATGGCTGTAGGAGGAACGATGGCACGCCTATACTCAAGAAGAGTAGTGTCGTCATGATCGCCCCCAGGGGTAAGAAAGAGAGTATCAAATGAGCCCTCCGAAGAAGATCAGCACCACCTCCCACAAGAAGATCATCGTCGTCACCGCCGTCGGCATCGAGGCCGCGGGCTCCGCCTGAGCCGGCCTCACTGCGAAGCACCTTTCTGAAAGGACGGTGACTATGTATCTACGCTGAGTGAGCCACATCCCCCCGACTCACTCAGGCCCTTCGGGGGCGAGAATAGTTTTGGCGTACCCTCCTCAGGACGGTCAACTATTCTCGCCCTCGTTGGCGCATTTCTTTATCCAGTTTGTCTTATTTTTCACCCAATACGGGTGATTTTTTATTTGGTTTAAAAACAATCTCATAATTAACCCGTATAATAAAGTGTATGCCACAGACATTTTTCTTCTACGACCTTGAGACTTCCGGGCTTAATCCTCGGCAAGACCGCATTATGCAATTCGCTGGCCAGCGCACCACCCTTGATTTCAAGCCAATTGGCGAGCCGTATAACATACTTGTAAAACTAAATGATGATACATTGCCAAGCCCCGACGCCTTAATGGTGACCGGGATTACTCCGCAGCAAACCCAGGCAGACGGCTATACCGAGGCAGAGTTCGCCCGTATTCTTATCGAAGAAGTATTTACCGAAGATACCATTACGGTTGGGTTTAATAACATTCGGTTTGATGATGAATTTATCCGTGCTTTGTTTTGGCGCACCTTTAACGACCCGTATGAATGGGCATGGCGCGATGGTCGAGGCCGTTGGGATATGCTTGATGTTGTGCGTATGACGCGCGCGCTTCGCCCGGCGGGTATTGAGTGGCCAGTCGTTGATGGTAAGGAAACCAACCGTCTTGAACTGCTTACAAAATTAAATGGCATTGACCATTTCAAAGCGCACGATGCACTGAGTGACGTAGAGGCGCTTATTGCGGTAACGAAACTTATTCAAGAGAAACAGCCGCAACTTTATGCGCACCTTTTTAAGTATAAAGATAAAAAGCAGGTTGCTTCACTAGTGAACCTTGAAGATAAAACACCCTTCGTATACGTAAGCGGGCGATACGACGCGGCGTATCATAAGGCGACCGTGGCATTTCCGTTAACAACAGGTCGCAACGGGGCGGTGGTGGCATATGACTTACGATATGACCCTATGCCGTTTATTTCAAAATCACCGAAAGAGCTTGCTGAGCTATTATTTGCCACCTGGGAAGCGCGCCAAGCAGAGGGCTTTCAAAAAGTACCCGTTAAAGAACTGCAACTAAATAGGGCACCGGCAGTAGCCCCTTTGGGGGTGTTAGAGCGTGAAGACGGCTGGGCGCGTATAGGGCTTGATGAAGAAACTATTGCACGCCACCGTGCGGTGCTTCTTGCCAACCCGAGCTTTGCTGAAAATATTAGAACTGCCTTTGAAAGCCGCCCAGAATTTGCAAAAGAAATTGACCCAGAGGGCCAGCTGTATGAAGGGTTTGTTCCGGATACCGATAGGCTACGGAGTGCAAAGGTGCGCCAGGCTTCAGCAAATGAACTGGCCGACCTTCACCCTGAATTTATTGATGAACGGCTTAATGCGTTGTTACTTCATTACAAGGCGCGTAATTACCCTACGAGTCTTGCGGAAGACGAGGCCGTGACTTGGGAGTCGTGGCGTGCTGCCCGTATTCAGGCGCAGCTACCTGGGTTTGTAAAGCGTCTGCAAGAACTTGCGACCAAGCATGCCGGCGATGATTCAAAAGAATTTATTTTACAAGAGTTGCAGCTTTGGGCTGAGAGTGTTGTGCCACTTGGTGAGTAATTTTTACGATAGCACCGTTTACAAGGCGACCGAAGATAAATCCAAGAAGAATGGCAACGAGAACGAGCATTTGATCAGCGCTGATTGCAGTGTTGGTGCCCGGAATAACCCCGACAAGTACGAACATCACAAGTGAGTGGACAAAATTAAAGCTGTCGAGAATAAGAACTCCCGAGAGAATAAGGCAGGTGGTGATGATAAACTTCCGCATTTGCAATTTTCCGCTTTTGTTGTGCTATATAATACCACCTCTGTTAGCTAAAGGCAAGCATGAGGGGAATAGGTATAGGGGTGTGGAAAAACTTCTTAAATAAATGTATAATTAAACGGCTATGTCAGAGGTTATACGAGTTACCGGCGCGCGCGAACATAATTTAAAAAATATTAACGTGGAAATCCCGCGTGATAAATTAGTGGTTATTACCGGGTTAAGCGGTTCGGGCAAATCAAGCCTCGCCTTTGACACTATCTACGCCGAGGGGCAGCGACGTTACGTTGAAAGCCTTTCAAGTTACGCTCGCCAATTTTTGGGGCTTATGGAAAAGCCTGATGTTGACCAAATTGATGGCCTAAGCCCAGCAATTAGTATCGACCAAAAATCCACCAGTCGTAACCCGCGCTCTACCGTTGCGACGGTGACGGAAATTTATGATTACATGCGCTTGCTGTACGCTCGCATTGGGGTGCCGCACTGTCCGGTGTGTGCAAAGCCGGTAAGTCGCCGTACGCCTCAAGATATTATTGATGAAGTTATGAAGCTTACCGAAGGTTCGCGCCTGTTCATTTTAGCGCCTATCGTAAAGGCGAAAAAAGGTGAGTTTGCTCATATCCCCGAACAGTATCGCCGTTTAGGGTTTGCTCGTGCGCGGGTTGACGGCGTCGTGTATTCGCTTGATGAATTTCCTGAACTTGAAAAGAATTACAAACACACTATTGAAATTGTTGTTGATCGTATTGCGTTGTCGAAAGACATTCAATCGCGGGTTGCGCAATCGGTTGAACAGGCGCTTGATATCGCGGGCGGTATTGTTGAGGTACAGGATGTTGATGTAGAAGAATCGTATATTTATAGTCAGCGCTACGCGTGTGTTGACCACCCGAACGAGGAAATTCCTGAACTTGAGCCGCGCCTTTTCAGCTTTAATGCTCCGCAAGGTGCGTGCCCGGTGTGTACAGGGCTCGGAAGTCGCCTTGAAGTAGACCCAGAGCTTGTCTTTAACCCCAACCTTACTATTGCAGAGGGCGCGATTCGCCCATATAATCGCGTCAACAGCGACGCGTGGTATATGAAACGCCTTGCGACCGTTGCTGAAGAGCATGACTTTAGTTTGCGGGTGCCGGTAAAAGAATTATCCGATGAGGCAATTCAAAAAGTACTCTATGGTACAGGTGACCAAAAGTACCGCATTTCACTGGGCGATGGGCGCGCCTATGATTCAACCTACGAAGGGGTAATCCCTAACCTCGAACGTCGTTACAAAGAAACCGACAGCGACTTTATGCGTAAAGACATCGAGCGGTTCATGCGCGAACGCGAGTGTCATGCTTGTAAGGGTGCGCGACTTAAGCCGGTGGTGCTTGCCGTAACAATTCACGGTTTAAATATTATGGATATTTGTACGCTTGGGGTAGAAGACGCGCTTGACCTTTTTGACACAAAACTTTTGCTTACTGAACAAGAAGCCTTTATTGCCAGCCAAATTTTAAAAGAAATTAAAGCACGGCTTGGCTTCATGAATAACGTGGGGCTGAGCTATCTTGAGTTATCACGGGCGGCGAATACGCTTTCGGGCGGTGAAGCGCAGCGTATTCGGTTGGCAACGCAAATTGGGTCGGGGCTTCAGGGGGTGTTGTATGTGCTTGACGAGCCATCTATTGGCTTGCACCAGCGCGACAACGATCGCCTGATTGCCACATTGCAACACCTGCGTGATTTAGGAAACACGGTGCTTGTGGTAGAACACGACGAAGACACGATTCGCCAAGCGGATTATTTGCTTGATATTGGCCCGGGTGCTGGAGTAAATGGTGGGCAAGTAGTGGCGAGTGGTACACCTGCTGAAGTGGCAAAAGACCCTAATAGTATTACCGGACATTTCTTAAGCGGCACGGAGAAAATTGAGGTACCTAAAAAGCGCCGAGCAATTCAAAAAGATCGTACGCTTGTTGTTAAGGGTGCTCGTGAAAATAATCTTAAAAAGATTGATGTCTCGGTACCTTTAGGGGTGATGACCGTAGTAAGCGGGGTGAGCGGAAGCGGTAAGTCAACGCTCGTAAACGATATTCTAGCCAAAGAACTTTCGGCTCGGTTGCACCGTGCCCACGAGGTGCCAGGTGCACACGATAGCATTGAGGGTATTGGCCAGCTTGATAAGGTGATTGTTATTGACCAGTCGGCTATTGGGCGAACGCCCCGTTCAAACCCCGCAACGTATACAGGTGTCTTTACGGCCATTCGTGAGCTATTTGCCGGCACTCCCGAAGCGAATATTCGTGGCTATAAAGCTGGGCGCTTTAGCTTTAATGTTAAAGGTGGCCGCTGTGAGAATTGTCAGGGTGACGGGGTGATTAAAATTGAAATGCACTTCTTACCCGACGTGTATGTTACTTGTGACGTGTGTAAGGGCAAACGCTACAACCGAGAAGCGCTTGAAATTAAGTATAAAGATGCGACGATTAGCGATGTACTTGATATGACCGTTGAGCAGGGTGCGAAATTCTTTGAAAATATCCCGGCAATTGCCCGTAAACTTGATACCCTTGTTGATGTAGGGCTAGGCTATATTCGCCTCGGCCAACCAGCAACGACTTTTAGTGGTGGTGAAGCGCAGCGCATTAAACTTGCTGCCGAGCTTTCACGCCGTTCAACCGGAAAAACCCTCTATATCCTTGACGAACCAACGACCGGCCTCCACAGCGCCGATGTCAAACGCCTACTGGGCATTTTGCAAAAACTTGTTGAAGGCGGAAATAGTATGGTGATTATTGAGCATAACCTTGATGTTATTAAAACCGCCGACCACATTATTGACATGGGCCCTGAGGGTGGTGCCGCCGGGGGAATGGTTGTTGCAAGCGGAACCCCGGAAGAGATTGTGAAGGTGAGCGAGTCATTTACGGGTAAATACTTGAAACCACTGCTTTAATTCGCATGAGTCCATTCAGCCCATCCATTAGGGCTGCTGCTCGCGTTGTAATATCCGGCCGAAAACAATGCAGAACTATCGCCAGTGACGCTCTGGCAAATTCCTGCCGCAGGTGATGCGGATATCCACGTTCCTGTATACACGCTTACTGCTGGAGCTGAGCTTGAGATGATATAGGCTGCACCTGATTTGCTTTTGCCTAGTATTGCATACGTGCTTCTGTCGCTATGAGCACAATAAATAAAGTTTCGCGTTGTCGATGGGTCGATATCGTAGGCGGATACAGTTGCACTAAAATCAGCCTCTAGAAGACTCGCATTAGACGCCAAGGGGTACCTATTGGCAGGCTCGTTCGTTTTGTACAGCTCGATTTTTTTAGCAGCATTTGCTAAATCGTTTTGCACAGCCGTGTCATACGCCCTGCTCTGGATACCGGTGTACGCCACAATCGT
>DODJ01000024.1:596-4200 GCA_003545655.1 Candidatus Saccharimonadota bacterium | reverse complement strand
AGCCTAGATGCCTTTCTACCATGCCCAGGTGTTTCTGTCGGTGGAGCACAAACGATGTATCTTAATTTGCCAACACAATGTGCCGCCGAAAATACTACCTGTACTTTTTCCGGCACAGCGACACTTGTGTACGGGCATGCGGCAACGGGGAGATTTAATCGTCTATTAAACCAGACAAGTCCTGTTCCATGTACCAATGGCACCTTTGGTGACCCCGCAGGCGGTGTCGGAAAGGCTTGTTATGTCTATCCAAGTTAATAATGGAATGTAAATAGGGTATACTAGGAACTAATGAAACAGTGGGCAAAACATTCAGGGTTTACCATCGTTGAACTCCTTATTGTAATCGTTGTTATTGCGATCCTTGCGGCAATAACTATCGTTGCTTACACTGGCATTCAAGATCGTGCCAAGGTATCAGCCGTATCAAGTGAACTTTCTGGCGCTGCGCGCAAAATAGCCTCCGAAAAGGCTGGGTCTACGACCGAGCAATATCCTACATCGTTAAGCGCGGCAGGAGTGTTAGCACAGGGTGATGTAACCTTCTCTTATTATGTGAATAATGTTTCTATTCCAAGCAGTTTTTGCCTAACTGGCGTGCAGGGCTCTTATGAGTACCACGTAACGTCTACTAATACCGCCCCGTCGGAAGGCACCTGTGAGGTAACGAATGGACTAAAGGGATGGTGGAAGTTAAACGGTAACGCAAATGATAGCAGTGGTAATGGGTATAATGGCACGATAGTGAATGCAACTTCAACGACAGGGATGTTTGGCCAGGCGAATACTGCCTATAATTTCGGGTCTAATCGTCGTATAAATATTCCCACAGGTTCGGTAGTAGTAGGAAATGGCTCATATTCAATCTCAGTGTGGTTTCAAGCAGGCAGCTTCTGTAGCTGTGGGCTTATTGGCTGGGGTGGCTGGGGCACGAATAACCAGGCTACTGCCTTGAGGTTCGACACGGTTAGCGGAGGTGGTATGCGGCTTTATTGGTGGTATACAGACATGTTTAGAGCCGATACAAACTTAGCTGATAATAAGTGGCACAATGTAGTGGCGACGTGGGATGGAACTAGTAGGGTGATGTATATTGATGGTGCTGAAGTAGGTAGAGATTCCCCTGCGGCGCATGCTGCAGTAGCATCTACGGCCTATATCGGGATGACGAACACTGCTGAATATTGGGGTGGAAAACTTGATGATGTACGTATATACTCGCGGGCAATCTCCAATGTCGAGGTTGGGACAATATACGCGGCGGGGGCGCAGTAGACTTAAAGAGCTGAATGCGCGTGGTTTTGAGGTGGGGTACACTACCTGCAGATTGCTAAGCCCTGTTATGCTGCGGTGGCTACTTACAAAACCCACCCCTCATCTGTTATAATAGCTAAAACGACCAAAACCTAAACGGAGTTTTCTTTTATGTCTGGACACAGTAAGTGGTCAACTATTAAACGAGAAAAAGGCGCCAAAGACGCTAAGCGTGGCGCTATTTTTACAAAAATCGGTAACCAGATTGCTATTGCTGCACGTAGTGGGCTTGATCCTACTATGAACTCGGCGCTTGCGATGGCGATTGAAAAGGCCAAGCAAGCAAATATGCCGCAGGCGAATATTCAACGAGCGATAGACCGCGTAGCGGATAAAAATGCTGCTGTGCTTGAAGAAGTAACCTACGAAGGCATGGGTCCGGGCGGTGTAGGCATTATTATTGAGACCGCCACCGACAACAAAAACCGCACTTTTCCTGATGTGCGTAATGCTCTATCAAAAAACGGTGGTCGTATTGCCGATGCCGGAAGTGTGATGTTTCAGTTTGCCCGAAAAGGGGTAATTACCGTCGCCACAACGGGAGAGGACGCGCTGCTTACAGTGCTTGACGCTGGTGCGGAGGACGCTATTGAAGAGGGTGAAGAGCTTGTCGTGTACACTGACCAAAAAGAACTTGCAAAGGTTCGTAGCGCTATTGTTGAGGCTGGGTTAGCTGTTACAAGCGCGGAGTTACAATATGTTGCAAACGCGCAGGTACCTATTGAAGATACCGAAACTGCCACCAAGGTATTGAAGGTACTTGATGCGCTTGACGATCTTGACGATGTGACGAATGTGCATACTAATGCTGATATTCAAGTAGACGTCGAATAACTTTATTTCATCAAAATAGTTCAAAACTAGTTCATTTTCCGTAGCTATACTGAGAATATGCTGAAGAAGATATGTGGACTATTTTTGGGTTTGGTAGTGTGCATCGGTAGTGCGTGCGTAACCCCTACGCACGCTTCTTCAGCATCTTCGGTCATTATTACCCACATTCAAGCGGGCGGGGTGGGCGCCGCGCGTGAAGAGTTTGTTGTACTATACAACACCACCGCCGATGTTATCGACATTTCCGGGTGGTGTCTTGCCAATAAATACGAGGTTACCTTTTTCTGCTTCAATTCAGAAAATACAGGGTATTCGCTTTCAGGCTATTCGCACGCAGTTATCGCCTCTGAGGACATTTTTGAAACAGCACCAGGGCTATTCGAGATACCGCCGTACACGTATACAGTAACAAATCAATCAAGTGGGAGTATCGTCGGAAGCTCGGAGACACTAACCATAGTAGATGCAAACAAGACCTCTATAGACGTGAAATCCTGGACATCCTCGCTTGCTTCTGGAAAAATGTGGGCACGACAAGTCCTTCTTGAAGAGCCGCGTATGTACGCCATACTTGGTGGTGAAGCCGACTGGACGGTAGAGACATCTGGCGGCATACCACTCAATGAAGTGGTAGAGTACGAAAAAATCCTTCCAGAAGATCCTGGTATTGATGATAGTATTCTATCCCCTGTCATCTCCGAGCTTCTTCCTAATCCAGAGGGAACCGACACCGGTAGTGAGTTTATTGAACTCTACAACCCCAACCAAGATCATGCTGTGGAGCTTGCGAACTACACGTTTAGGGTTGGAAAGTCGCTTGAAAAAACCTATACCTTTCCCGAGGATACAGCTCTTGCGCCTCAAGGATACCGCGCTTTCACAAATGAAGAGATTTCCTTTACCCTGCTTAACTCTACAAGTAGCGTGCAACTGTACTATAATGAGGTTTCTGTGGGTGAGGTAGTGCTCTACAATGAGCCCGCATCCGGTATGGCATGGGCATATATAGGTGATAGCTGGGTGTACACTTCAACCCCTACACCAAATAAGCAAAACCTGTACACAGTATTACAGCAAGAATCTGACAGTTCTCTCTTAAAACCTTGTGCTGCCAATCAGTATCGCAGCCCGGAAACAAACCGTTGTCGAAGTATTGAGACTAGCCAAACGACCCTTACACCATGCAAAGAGAACCAATACCGTAGCTCTGAAACGAATCGTTGCCGAAATATAGTACAAGACGATGGCCCCGCGCCTTGTAAGGAAGGCCAAGAAAGAAACCCCGAGACAAACCGCTGCCGAAATATCGTTGCAATGACGCAGGTGGGGCAGGGAGTGAAGGGTGCTGAGACGGTGAGTGAAGGAGTTAATTGGTATCTATGGCTGGGTATTGCTGGGGTCGTTGTCGCGGTGCTGTCGTACGCACTGTGGGAGTGGCGGGAGGAGACACGAGCCG
>DODJ01000024.1:0-276 GCA_003545655.1 Candidatus Saccharimonadota bacterium | reverse complement strand
GAGCCGTTATCCGCAGAATAAGGGTAACGTTTACGCGCACAAAAACTTAGATTACACTAGAAGGGTATGAGAATTCTTGGTGTAGACCCAGGCACAGGTATTTTAGGGTTTGGCGTAGTAGATGTTATGCCAGGCAAGGGCTTTACGTTTGAACTTGTTGATGCCGGGGTTGTGACAACACCGGCACACACGCCTCACGCTGAACGGCTTGAGGATATCTACACCAGTCTAAAAGAAATAATTGAAGCAACCAAACCGGACGTATTTTCGGTTGAA
>DODJ01000015.1 GCA_003545655.1 Candidatus Saccharimonadota bacterium | reverse complement strand
CTTTTTGTATTTAGACGTAGCGTGAAGCTGGCGTTATTGAGCCATAGCTCATTATTTCGAATTGTGACGAATGAGCCCTTCAGTTGTACGCGCCCGTCACGGGCAGCACGTACTTCTTGGCCTGTCAGCACAATGCCGACCTTCAGTTCATCGCCCAATGCGTAGTCAAACGAAGCCCGACGGTTAAGAATTGCGGACGGTTTGTGGGTGAGTTTCTTTTTGTGCGCCATAATTACTTATTGTAACAGATAAGGGGGCTGAGTATTTATTGCCGGCGAATAGCCTTTAGTAGCACTTTTGCTGATTTTTCCCAACTAAATGTGCCGACATGGCGATAGGCTTTTTGCACCAAGGCCTTACGGAATTCGGTAGCGTCAAGTTCTTTGACGGCGCTGGCAAAATCTTCGGCAGAGCTTGGGTTGAAGTAGAGCGCTCCATCGGCACCGACTTCATGAAAAACAGGGGTATCACTTATAACCACGGGGACACCCATGGCCATCGCTTCGGCAACGGGTATTCCATAGCCTTCATCGTAACTGGCGGTGGCGAGGAGTGCATTGTTGGCAAGCAACTTCTCGTATTCATCATCCGTCACGCCATTATGGAACATAACCGCAGCACCTTCGGGGATAAGCGTTTCAAGTTCGGCTTTGCGCTCGGGACGAATACGGCTTAAAAGATGCAGTGTCCTGCCTGGGAGCCATTCCATACCTTTAACAAGCGTTTCAACATTTTTGTACTCCATAAAAGAGCCCATGTAGATAATATTCTTTATAGTTTTAGCGTGTTTGGCGGGGTGCTTCGTAAACTGTTGTGGCGCATTATACACCACATGAATTGGCTTGTCGGTCATACGCGCTCGTCGTAGGTCTTCTGCTGAAGTATTACTTACGGTAGTAATAATGTCTCCGCCTTTAAGGATGAGCCGCTGCGGCCAATAGGCCTGATGATAGAGCCACCAACCTGCTCGTACTAGTAAGGGGAGGAACTTTGGTGCGCTGGGATGGCGGTAGTAAATCATATCCTGCGGGGTAAGAACTGAAGTGTAGCGACGGCCAAGTGTACCAATAGTTTGCATAGGGCTATAGACAACGTCGGGGGCGTACTTATTTAAGATAAGCGCCGTAAAGGGCTCTTTTATAGAGGTACCGGGGTGGATTTTTATGAACGAGGCGTCGTCAGGAAACCACTTTTTTTGCCCGTCATCACAAATAAGAAACGTCACGGGAGTGAGCTTGGCGAGGGCGTTCCCAAGCTCGGCCGAGTAGCGGCTAATGCCGTCGTGGTAGTCGGTGCGGGTGTAGCGGGCATCAAAAAACAGCTTCATATCTAGCTATGATTTTACCATGGCTTTTCCGAGCCCACCGCAAACATACAAAGCTTGTATATATCTTGTATGTTTCTTGTGTATTTTCGGAGAGAGCGCTTTGGAAACGTAGGCTCGCCGCACACCGTGGTATAATCAACCCTAGACTATGAAAATTCTTATAGCGTCCGATCTCCATTACCCCACGATTAATGGCGTGGCTACGTTTAGCCGTAATTTAGCCCGCGGCCTTGCCGATATGGGCCACGAGGTGCTGGTGATTGCTCCAAGCCAAACGGGGAAAAAGTGCAAAGAAGTGGACGGTAACCACGTTATTGTTCGGACGGTTTCAGTCCCCTTTCCTTTCTATCAGAATTTCCGTATATCCCTTAACCCAGCACGTGAAGTACGAAAAATTATTGAAGATTTTGACCCCGATGTTATTCACATCCAAATGCTGATGTGGATTGGCCAAGCGGCAATGCGGTTTGGAAATAAACTGGGCATTCCGATTGTCAGTACTAACCACGCGATGCCTGAAAACCTTATGGATAACCTTAAGCTACTGGCACCAGTATCTCGACCTATTAACTACATTCTAAAAGCATATGGCGCACGCTTCCATTCGAAAGCAGATTTTATTACTATGCCTACACAGTCGGCCATTGATATGTTTAATGCCAGTGATAAAATTACCACTCCGATGGAACCCGTGTCGAATGGTATCGACCTTACACACTTCACGCCCGGGCAAGCACCTGACGAAGTATATGAACGTTTTGCGATTCCAAAAGGAGCTCCAATTGTGACGTATGTCGGGCGGCTCGATGCTGAAAAGCACCTGCCCGTACTGGTACGTGCCTTCGTGCGAGTAAAAAGTATTATCCCAACGGCTCATTTGGTGATTGTGGGTGACGGTACCGAAAAACCAGCACTCCATACATTAGCGAAACAGTTAGGCTTAGAGGAATCAGTTACACTTACTGGGCGCGTCAGTGACGAGGATCTTCAGGCGCTGCACAAAATTGGCACCGTGTTTGCCATGCCATCACCCGCAGAACTCCAAAGTATTGCTACCCTTGAGGCCATGGCCAGTGGCCAGCCGATAGTGGCGGTGGATGCGGGAGCTCTGAAGGAGCTTTGCCAAGATCAGCGTAACGGATATTTGTGTGAGCAAGACGACGAAGTGATGATAGCCGACGGTATTGTTGCGATTCTTTCTGACCCTGCGAAGCGTACCGCAATGAGTGCCGAAAGTCTTGCTATCGCCAACACACATGATATGCGTACTACCCTGAAACGCTTCGAGGATATTTACACTAGTTTAGTAAAAGCCTGAACGTGCTTCGCAACTGCCTCTGGTGTCTCGTAGTGCGTTAAGTGCCCTACGTCGTTAATAACCTTTAGCTTCGCTGAAGGGAATTTTTTTACCAAGGCATACTGAGCACTAAGCGGGGTAATATCATCAAGGCTACCGGCAATAAGGAGCGTCGGAACCTGAATGTACGGCGCAAAGTCGCCAACAGTGTGGCTCACTGAGGTGGTAAAGCCTTCAAGTACCGACTGCGCGCTATGGAAACGGCTAAAGTATTCATCGTGCTGGGCGTGGATAAACCTACGTAGTTCTTTGCTGTCTGTTTTTGCCATAGAGATGCTCATAATGCGCACGATAGGCTTTGCGGCCAGCCACTTTTTCGCAGGTCTTTCGGGAAGCTTCGCCCCTATGGTGTAGTAGAAGATAGCCAGCCTTGTGAGTACTTTCTTGGGGCCCTCAAGTGCCGGTGCGCCAATGGGGTTCACGAGGACGAGTTTTGTGATGGTATTTGGATACTGTTTGGCGTATGCAGCACAAATAATGCTTCCAAACGAGTGACCAAGTAGTATAGGTGGTTCGTCGAGTTGTAGCCGCTGCATAAACCGATGGAGCCAGGAAACATAACCGGCGAGGTCGTAGGTTTTTAAATGAGCGCCTTTGCCAAACCCGGGTAAATCGGGCACAACAATGTCGAACCCTTTAAGTTTTTTTGCGATGGGGAGTAGGCCGTGGTGGGTGCCACGGAAGCCATGAATCATAACGAGTGTTGGTTTTTTACGTTTCACTACACTGTTTTATACTGGCTTCGTACAACGGCGTCAAGGACACTTCCGAAATCGTACGTGTCGTTAGTATCAAGCTGTAATCCTAATTGCTCGGCAACAGCCTCTTTTGCAACGAACAAACGATACATCCGTTTCGTAAATTCGGCAAACTCAGGCGAAACATCAGGGTTATGTTCGAATACAGCAAGCCGAGCGAAATATTCAGCATACGCAGGATGGTGGATGGGATGTGCGTCCAGTGATTCGTCCGTACTAACAGTTGCAAGCTGCTCTTGTCGCGCACGGTGCTGCTTGCGCAGGGTTATTTCTTCTTCATTTAGCCCTAGTGTATCTTTCAGTGTCTGGTCGCTAGGGAGAGGTTCGTTAGGGCCCGAGGTATCGGCGATAACCGTTGCGATAATATGTTCTCGCATAGAGGGGTGGCGCAATTGTTCGTGCCACACAGACACTTGAGTGTCTATTGTCTCCTTTAGAGCGCCTATTTCGGACAACTTCTCTGCGTCACCCTGCTTTTCAGGGGGGAGTGCGTGTAAAAAGCGCTCGGTATCATTAGGGTCCATTCGCACCTCCTTTAGCGACAGCCCTTAGGCCGCGGCTGGGGCAAGGCCATGCGCCTTGATGGAATCTTGTAACTTAGGGCGGTCAAACCCAAGAATGATGTCACCAGCAACATCGGTTACCGGCACGCCACGGAAATCACCGTTGATCTTTTTCATAAGTTCATCGTGAGCCTCTTGGTCGGCCTCAATATCTTTAGCGACGTACTTCACCCCCAGGCGGTCAAGCCACTGCATTTCAGTGTGGCAAAACGCGCACCAGCTGGTACGGTAGACGGTTACTTGTGGTTGGTCGTTAGTGGTGCTCATAGTGTGTCCCTCGTTTATCGTTACTATACATTATACAGTAAATTTATTTTGCTAACAAACGCGCTATTTGATATTATATACCAGTATGACCGAGTCGCCCCGACCGAAAAACAACCCACAAAACCGGACGACCCGCACAAATCCACCGCTCTCACCTGTTATGCTCATTTTTATAACAGCGTTAGATACGACGTGGCGGGCGTTTGTGCCAACACTTGGGGGAGTGTTTTTAGGAATCGGGCTTGATCACCTTCTCGGAATTGCTCCTGTAGGTACAATTATATGTCTTATTGGCGGTACTGCTCTAAGCATCCTATTAATTGTGAAACAGTTGCGTGACGTACGGAAACCTCTGAATTAATGAATAGTATATTTGCCGCAACCGAACTCCATATCTCGATTTCTGCCGAGCCATTGTTTTATATCTTCGGCTTTCCTATTACTAACGCCCTATTCACGGGTGTCATTGGCATCGCCCTCGTTATTTGGGTGCTTTGGTACGCAGCGGGTAAAGTAAAAAAAGGAAAGTATAATCGCTTCGTAGGGTTGGTGCAGTGGGTGTTTGAAGGCCTGCTAAAGCAAATTGACGGAATTATCCCCAATAAAAAACTCGCCCGTAAAATTACTCCGCTTGCCGTAACGATTTTCTTTTTCGTACTACTCAACTACTGGCTGAGTATTATCCCCGGGCTTGATTCCATTAAATGGAACGGGGTGCCGGTACTGCGAAGCCTTACTGCCGATCTTAATTTCACGGTAGGTTTGGCGATTATCACCATTATTACGGTGCAAATTTACGCCGTGAAATACCTTGGTATGTTTAGTAATGCTGGGCGCTACCTGCGCAATCCGTTTAAGGATCCTGTGGGCGCATTTGAAGGTGTGCTTGAACTGATTGGTGAATTCTCGCGTGGTATGGCCTTGGCGCTGCGTTTGTTTGGTAACGCCTTTGCTGGTGAGGTGTTGTTATTGGTTATTGCGGTGCTTACCAGTTACGCTGCCGCGGTGGTGCTACCGGTCTTTATGATCTTCGAACTGTTTATTGGCTTTATCCAGGCGTATGTCTTCTTTGTCCTGACGCTCATCTTTACCTCGCTCGCCGTGGCGCATCACGGCCCCTCACCTGCTCACTCCTCGGCTCATCCTAAGAAAAAGGCTGCCCAGGTTAAGGGGTGAAATGGTACAATGGAAAGTAATAATTAAAGGAGAATAATAATGGATGCAATTGCATT
>DODJ01000023.1 GCA_003545655.1 Candidatus Saccharimonadota bacterium | reverse complement strand
TTTTTTACTCAGGAACTACCCCTATAATATGACGCCAAGGCGCTTACGTCAATAGTTTTTTTAAAGATTCTTTGAGTAAAAAATACCACGATATTTGCACTGGTCTGCACCGCTATATATTGTGCTTATGCTACAATTATTGGTATGAAACGACCCTACGCGAAACAAAGCGGCTTTACTATCATCGAGGTGATAGTGGTGATAGTGGTGATAGGTATTTTAACGGCTATCACGGTTGTGTCGTACGCAGCAATAACGCGCGACACAAAAGTACAGGGAATGCAGAACGATCTACAGACTGTAGCGGGCGTATTAAAGAAATATCGTTCAGACACCGGGGCGTACCCTGCGACACTAGACGAAGCTGATGTTACAACGGCATCGGGCGCAACCTTTACCTATCAACGAGATTATCTTAGTGGGTCTTTTTGTCTGATGGGTACCATAGAAGAGGTGAGTTATTACATAGAAAGTGATAACCGGTCACCTAAAGAGGGGGCATGTCCGATAGTGAATGTGGCGATGAATCCCGGTGCAGAAGTAAGCACCTGGGGTGTATCGGGGTATTTTAGCTCTCCCGTCACACGGGTGAGTACGACTGGTGGGCCTGACGCGGGTTACTCATTTCAAACGACCACTAATTCAACCACTAACCATCAGGGGCTTATTCATACTATTAGTGATCGGGCGGTTGGTGGTATTGAATACACGTGCTCAATCTCGTATAAGGCAGTCGACTCTGCTAGCGCAGGGTATACTATTATTCTCGCCGGAAGAGGCGCAACAACAACAGGCGCCTATGCTGGTGAAGGGTGGGGTGCAAAAACGTTAACCCTTACTACAGGTTGGCAGCGTGATTCAATAACGTTTACGACGCCAAGCACCGTGGGCAGGCTCTACATTCAATACAGACTAACTAGTCCAGCTTCGGGCGTCGGTATCCGCACCGACGGCATTATGTGTACCGAAGGGTCGGTCGATTATGAATTTGCCGATGGTGATACTACCGGCTGGGAGTGGCTTGGCGACCCAGGATTATCGGCCTCTAAAGGTTTACCTTTATAATTTATACAACGTTGCTAAAAAATCAACACATGATAATTTATATCTGTTAGTGTGTACGATTCCGCTTGGTATAAACTTTTTAACAACAATTAACTACTCTAAAACCATTGACCATAAGCGTGTTTCGTGCTAATGTAGGGGTAAGCTTTTAGAAACACAAAAACATCATTCAAAAGCCACCACAACAAAACACTACCTTAACAATTCGTACTCTTGCGCTATAGAAACTACAGCCACTTTTTTGACGGAAAAGTCGGTGACGTCTCCTAGCAAACATAAAGATTTTTATTGCCTTGTTATAGGGTAACGTACCTTTGAATCTTTAAAATAAACACAAACACTAGTTGAGGACATCACCGATGCTCCGCCAAAACCGTTCTGCTTTTTGCATAACGATTGAGCGTCTTAGTCTTTTAGTACCTTCTTGCGCCAAGTAAATTCCTGTTTTCGGAACCCGAGAGACTCTTGAAAACACCTTTCTACTTGGCGTGAGAACGCGGAACTTCGACTACGAGCAACACGGTTGCCCCGGGTTTTCCCGGAGCGGTCAGATAGTCCATAGCGGTTGACTTGTTCATTGGTTCACACGCCCTAATAGTTGTTTTTAAGTGGCGTTTGCTGCAACCCGAACAGTATAGTCTTCCGCTAGGACTCCACGAACCTTAAACAGTATGCTACAGTAACAGGGATGTTACCGCGACTTGTAGCAACTATCTCTTTAGCCGCACTGTGTGTACTTAGTGCGATGCTTACCTTAACCTCGCCAGCAGATGCCGGTCCCTTTGGGTTATTGGTCGTATTTATATCAGCTTATCTTACCTTCATGGGGATGATAAGCTTTTTTTTGTTTGGTATTACTCGGTTGTATCGCATGGTGCTGGCAGGGAGAAAACGGGCGCGCCCTGTGCGCCCATTGCCGTTTCGAAAGGCGTATTATTACAGTACTGTTTTGGCTGCAGCACCGGTTATGCTTATAGGGTTACAGTCGGTACGCCCGCTTGGGTTTTATGAATTTGCCCTTGTAGTGATTTTTGAAATCGTCGCCTGTGTGTATATTGGACGAAAAATGGCCTAAAAAGCACAAGTGACATACTTCTTTACCTGTCGTATTGTGCTATATTAAAGATATGAAACCTGAGAATTCTCAGAATGTTCCTACTGGTGTTGAGCATCTGCCGATGCCTCCATCGGTTGGAGCAGAACAAATCCCTAGCTTGCCTCCATTGGAGACAGGTATTGAGCGTGGCCAAGAGAGGATAGAGCAAGCAGCCGAGGCGGGCGCAATGGCAAGTGATGCCGCGGCAATGGCAACCGCTGCCACGCAACCTGTGCAGCCACAACAGCCCGCTACCCAAGATCCACAGCAAGCGGCATCCGTAACAGCGACACCATTAGTTGCCGCGGACGAGGATTTGATTGAGAAAGAGTGGGTAGATAAAGCCAAGGAGATCATCCAGCAAACAAAGGATGACCCCCATGCTCGCACCGCTAAGGTGAATGAGCTCCAACGCGACTACATACAGAAGCGATATGGCAAGGTAGTCGGGGCAAGCGAATAGCGCGCAAAGTAAGCAAGTAGAAAAGAGGCGAGGTGTTAGGAGTTATAATCACGGTGGTCGGTATCCTGCTCGTTGCAGCCGGCGTGGGTGCGTTTGCCTTTTTCCAGTACCGTAAGGTAGTCCGTGAAGCGAAGAACTACGAGCGTGGACTTAAAATGGTACCGCTCTATATTCATATTCCACCTATTAGTTCCGATATTGAAGCGAATGGTCGCGACGAAAGAGACCTTACCGAGGAGGTCTTAAGCCAAGCGCAGGTGATGTATAACATTATTGCCAGCACTGCTACAAAAGGGTTTAAGGCAAGAGTATATGGCCAGCGTCATATGTCGTTTGAAATTGTCGCCCACGAAGGGTTAGTGCATTACTACGCGGTAGTACCGTTAGTGCTTGTTGACGTGGTAAAACAGGCGGTGGCAGCGGCGTACCCGGCGGCACGTCTTGAAGAGGTAAGTGAGCGTAATATTTTTAACCCCGCTGGGCGCATGAGTGGCACGATTGGGGGCGAGTTCACCCTAAAGAAGGAGTTCGCCTACCCTATTGCAACCTATCAAGAGTCGAAGCGTGATGCGACGCGAGCATTGCTAAATGCATTATCGGGCGCAACGCGTGAGGACGGGGTGGGGATACAAATAATGATTCGCCCTGCAGAAACGGGGTGGTCGAAGGTGGCAACAGGTCTTGCTGACACTATTCGTAAAGATAAGGGCAAGAAATCGGGCACAAAACAGGTAATGAGTGGGCTTATGGAGGCGTTATGGAAACCGCCAGAGACACAAGAGGTTAAGACCGAGGATAAACAGCTGAGCTCTGTTGAGCAGGCATCAGTTGAAGCGATTGAAGATAAGACCCGGTATCCGGCGTACGAAACACTTATTCGGGTAGTGGCGTCGTCCTCGACGGCGGGTAAGTCGCAGGCACTCATGAACAATGTCGTATCGGCGTTTGCGCTGTTTGACTCCGCCCAGAATAACGGCTTTAAATTTACCGTTTCGAAAAATATCGAAGAGTTTGTAACGGCCTATATCTTCCGCTTCTTCCCTCAGGAGGTGCGTCAAAACGTCCTCAACACAGTTGAGTTGGCAACTATCTTCCACTTGCCCAACCAGGGGTCGATTCCTACTTCGCAGGTGCAGCGCCAGGCGGCAAAGCAGGTAGATGGTCCGACGCAAATCGTTGAAGATGGGTTCTTGCTTGGGTACAACGAGTTCCGTGGTACGAAAAAGCAAATTCGGCTTGGCACGAAAGATCGTCGACGCCACGCCTATATTATTGGACAAACGGGTACTGGTAAGTCGAAATTGCTTGAAAACCTTGCCTATCAGGACATGATGGATGGCCGTGGGTTTGCTTTTATTGATCCGCACGGCGACTCGGCGGAAGAGCTTTTAGGTATGGTGCCGAAAGAGCGTGTAGAGGATGTTATTTACTTTGCACCCGGCGACATGGAAATGCCCGTGGGCTTAAATTTATTCGAGTTTGAGAACCAAGACCAGCGCGACTTTATTATTCAAGAGACGATTTCGATGTTGTATAAACTATACGACCCAGGGCACACGGGTATTATTGGTCCGCGGTTTGAATCATGGTTCCGTAACGCAGCGCTTACGGTAATGGCCGACCCTAATGGCTCGTCGTTCCTTGATGTGCA